>JANQKX010000549.1 GCA_028280915.1 Kiloniellaceae bacterium | reverse complement strand
CGCCGGGACCAGGATACGGATCTGGGCGGTTCCATGCGCCTGGGGGCCTACCGCTGCATGTTGAGCGAAAACAGCAAGGTGCGGGAGATATATGGCGATGCGCAAGAAATCAGCGAGCGGCATCGTCATCGCTACGAGGTGAACATCAACTACCGGGGCGCCCTGGAAGCGGCGGGCCTGCGTTTTTCCGGCCTGTCGCCGGACGGGGAGTTGCCGGAAATCGTCGAGTTGCCCGATCACCCCTGGTTCATCGGGGTGCAGTTCCATCCCGAGCTGAAATCCCGGCCCTTTGAACCCCATCCCTTGTTTACGTCTTTCATCGACGCGGCCGTGCGCCAATCCCGTTTGGTCTAGCCGGCTTGTACCGAGGCGGCGTGCGTCCGGGAGAATAGAGGTTCCGTCATGACCACTGAAACAAGACATGTGAACGTTGGCCCGCTGACCCTGGGCAATGACCTGCCTTTTGTGCTGCTGGCCGGGCCTTGTGCCATGGAGAGCCGGGCCCATGCCATGGAAATGGCCCAGGCCTTGAATGAAATGGCGGCCGCCAAGGGGATCGGCCTTGTCTACAAGTCGTCCTTCGACAAGGCCAATCGCACCAGCGCCGCCGGGGGGCGGGGCATCGGGCTGGAAAAGGCCCTGCCTGTTCTGGCGGAGGTGCGGGAGACATTCAGCTGTCCGGTACTGACCGATGTGCATACGGCCGAACAGTGCGCGCCGGTGGCCGAAGCGGTGGACATACTGCAGATTCCGGCCTTTTTGTGCCGGCAGACGGACCTTTTGCTGGCGGCGGCGGAGACCGGACGGGCGATCAACGTGAAAAAGGGCCAATTCCTGGCCCCCTGGGACATGCAGCACGTGGCAGCCAAGATCATCGGCGCGGGCAACCCCAACGTCTTGCTGTGCGAGCGAGGGGCGTCGTTCGGCTACAACACCCTGGTGTCGGACATGCGCGCCTTGCCCACCATGGCGGCGCAGACCGGGTGCCCCGTCGTGTTCGACGCCACCCATTCCACCCAGCAGCCCGGCGGCCAAGGGGGCAGTTCGGGCGGCCAGCGCCAGTTCGGGCCGGTCTTGGCGCGGGCGGCGGTGGCGGTCGGCGTGGCGGCGGTTTTCATGGAAACCCATCAGGACCCCGACAGCGCGCCGTCCGACGGCCCCAACATGATCCGGCTCAACGAACTGCCGGGGATCATCGATACCCTGATCGCCCTGGACCGGGTGGCGAAAAGCCAGCCTGTGGATCTGTCCCAAATCTAGGCGGCCCGGGCCCAAATTAATTGATTCAGCCGGCCATTTTGGGTCATATGCCCGTCTTGTTGGGGCGATAGCAATCGCAGCCATGCCCGGGCACCATGCCGTCGCGCACTGAGCCCCATCCGAATTCAGGACCCGAACCGCTTTAGAGAAAGGCCATCCCATGACCGCAATCATCGACATCAAAGCCCGCGAGATCCTGGATTCCCGGGGCAACCCCACCGTCGAAGTGGACGTGATCTTGGAGAGCGGCGCCATGGGGCGTGCGGCGGTGCCCTCGGGCGCCTCCACCGGGGCCCACGAGGCGGTGGAACTGCGGGACAGCGACAAGGAACGCTATCGGGGCAAGGGCGTGCAGCAGGCGGTGCAGGCGGTCAACTACGAGATTTTCGACGTCCTCTCCGGCTTGGAAGCGGAAGAGCAGGTGAAGATCGACCAAGTGCTCACGGAATTGGACGGCACGGACAACAAGGCCCGCCTGGGCGCCAACGCCATTCTGGGGGTTTCCCTGGCGGTGGCCAAGGCGGCGGCGGAAGATGCCGGCTTGCCCCTTTACCGCTATGTGGGCGGCGCCTATGCCCGCACCTTGCCGGTGCCCATGATGAACATCATCTACGGCGGGGCCCACGCGGACAACCCCATCGACATCCAAGAATTCATGGTGATGCCCGTGGGGGCCGCCAGCCTGGCCGAGGGTGTGCGCATGGGCGCCGAGGTCTTTCACGCCCTGAAAGACGCCCTGAAAGCGGCGGGGCACAATACCAACGTGGGCGACGAGGGCGGTTTCGCGCCCGCTCTGGCATCGACCGAGGAGGCCTTGGATTTCGTCGCCAAGGCGACGGAGGCGGCCGGCTATGCCCTGGGCGACGAAGTGGTGCTGGCCCTGGACTGCGCGTCCACAGAATACTTTAAGGACGGGCGGTATGAGCTTGCCGGTGAAGGAAAATCCCTGGACGGAGAGGCCATGGCCAAGTACTTGGAAGGCCTCTGCGCGCGCTATCCCATCGTCTCCATCGAAGACGGCATGGCCGAGGACGACTGGCAGGGCTGGGCGGCCCTGACCCAAGCCTTGGGCGACCGGGTGCAGCTGGTGGGCGATGACCTTTTTGTCACCAACGCCACCCGCCTGGCCGAGGGCATCAAGCAGGGCGTGGCCAACTCCATCCTGGTAAAAGTCAATCAAATCGGGACTTTAAGCGAAACCCTCGCGGCCGTGGATATGGCCCACAAGGCGGGCTACACGGCGGTGATGTCCCATCGATCCGGCGAGACCGAGGACGCCACCATCGCCGATTTGGCGGTGGCCACGAACTGCGGTCAGATCAAAACCGGCTCCTTGTCCCGCTCGGACCGCCTGGCTAAGTACAATCAGTTGATTCGGATCGAGGAAGAGCTCGGAAAAGCCGCAAATTATGCGGGCAGAAATGTTCTCAAAAATTTCTCTTAACCCTCTGAATTAACAAATATTAACACCATTTCTTGTGGTTTTACTTTAAGTAAGGTGCCAGATGTAGTAGCTTTCCGAGTCGTTTGCCCAAGGGGATCAAAAGAGGATCAAAGAGGGAACGGGACTCGGAAGTCAAAAAAAATTGGAATCCTTTTGGATTCGCTTGCGTTTTTCTATTGACGCGGCGATTCGGCCTGTGATTCCATCCCCCGCATGTTGTTGGTCAAGGACATAAGCGGCCGCGCCCGCCAAGCGGCGCCCCAAGTGCTGGCGGCGGTGTTGGTGGGCTATTTCCTCTACCACGCGGTTCAGGGCGACCGGGGCGTCAATGCCTGGCTGGACCTGAAGGCTGAATTGGCCAAGGCGGTGGAGATGCGCGACGAATTGGCCGCGCGCCGGGAGGCCTTGGAAAAGCGGGTGGCCCTCTTGAAGCCGGATCATCTGGACCCGGACCTCTTGGAAGAGCGGGCGCGGGTGCTCCTGAACTACGGGCACGAAGACGACTACATTCTGTTTTTGCCCGAAGAGTCAGAATAGCCGAAAATTGCCAAGGTTTTCAGGCCCCAAGCCGGATGCAACGGGTTTTCGGTTGTTTACTGAATTAACTGAAATTCAGTTATTTTCATTTTTGTAATATTTTTCAATGAATTACCGCCCTTGAAATCTTCGGATTTTGGTCATATTTTTGAATTTAAATTGGCTTCGCCACGTCGGTGGACGGGGTAAAATCGATAAGTTTCGGGGATGGGAATGGCCACGAGAGCGACCGGTGCGAAAAAAGCCGCCACCAAAAAGACCGTATCAAAGACATCATCAAAACGGGCCGTTTCACCCATCGACAAATTGAACATCTCAGCCGAGGACTTGCTGGGCTACTACAGGGAAATGCTGCTGATCCGCCGTTTCGAGGAAAAGGCGGGGCAGTTCTACGGCATGGGCCTGATCGGCGGCTTTTGCCACCTCTATATCGGCCAAGAGGCCGTGGTGGTGGGCATGCAGGCCTGCATCACCGAGGCGGACAGCCAGGTGACCTCCTACCGGGATCACGGCCACATGCTGGCCTGCGGCATGGACCCGGGCGGGGTCATGGCCGAGCTGACCGGCCGGGCCGGGGGCTATTCCAAGGGCAAGGGCGGCTCCATGCACATGTTCAGCCACGACGAGAAGTTCTACGGCGGCCATGGCATCGTCGGCGCTCAGGTGCCCATCGGCAGCGGCATTGCCTTTGCACACAAATATTTGGGCGAAGATGCTGTGACCTTGGTTTATCTGGGCGACGGGGCTCTGAACCAGGGCCAAGTCTACGAATCCTTCAACATGGCGGCCCTGTGGGACCTGCCGGTGGTCTATATCATCGAAAACAACATCTACGGCATGGGGACCAGCATCGAACGGGCCTCGGCCAAGAGCACGGAGCTTTATCACCGGGGTCAGTCCTATGGCATTCCCGGCGATCAGGTGGACGGCATGGATGTGCTGGAGGTGCGCCTGGCCGGGGAGAAGGCCGTGGCCCATGCCCGCGGCGGCAAGGGTCCTTATATCCTGGAGATGCTGACCTACCGCTATCGGGGCCATTCCATGTCCGACCCGGCCAAGTACCGGGCCCGCGAGGAAGTGCAAAAGGTGCGCCAGGAGCGGGACCCCATCGAGCGGCTGCGCGGCATCATGATGGAGCGCGGCCTGGTGGAAGAGGCCCAGCTGAAGGAAATCGACAAGGAGGTGAAGGCGGTGGTCTCCAAGGCCGCGACCTTCGCGCAAGAATCCCCCGAACCCGATCCGTCGGAACTTTATACGGACGTCTACGTGGCGGCCCAATAGGGCGGGCAAGATCCGCGCCCAATCAATAGTCTCAGGGAGATGCCCATGCCCATTGATGTCCTCATGCCGGCCCTGTCGCCGACCATGACCGAGGGAAACCTGGCCAAGTGGCACATCCGCGAGGGCGACCGGGTGCGCTCGGGCGATGTGATCGCGGAAATCGAAACGGACAAGGCCACCATGGAGGTGGAAGCGGTGGACGAGGGCACGGTCGGCCAGCTTGTGGTGCCCGAAGGCAGCGAAGGGGTGGCGGTCAACTCGGTGATCGCCCGCTTGCTGGATGAGGGCGAGGATGCGGCCGCGCTGGCAGCCGCGCCCGTGGCGCCGGTTGCCGCCAATGGGGCCGAGGCGCCGAGCCCAGCATCCGCACCCAGCCCGGCGCCTGCTGCTCCGGTGGACGCTCCGGCGCCTGAGAGCCCTGCGCCGGAAGCGGCGTGGGACGGCCCCAGCGAGAGTCTCACCGTGCGGGAGGCTTTGCGCGACGCCATGGCCGAGGAAATGCGCCGGGACGAGCGGGTGTTTTTGATGGGCGAGGAGGTGGCCCAGTATCAGGGCGCCTACAAGGTGAGCCAGGGGCTGCTGGACGAATTCGGTGCCCGCCGGGTGATCGACACGCCGATCACCGGGCACGGCTTTGCCGGCCTGGGCGTGGGGGCGGCCATGTACGGCCTACGGCCCATCGTGGAATTTATGACCTTCAACTTCGCCATGCAGGCCATCGACCACATCATCAACTCGGCGGCCAAGACCCACTATATGTCCGGCGGCCAGATCACTTCGCCCATCGTATTTCGCGGGCCCAACGGCGCCGCGGCCCGGGTGGCCGCCCAGCATTCCCAATGTTACGCCAGTTGGTATTCTCATATTCCCGGGCTGAAGGTGGTGGCGCCCTTTTCGGCGGCGGACGCCAAGGGGCTGCTGAAATCAGCCATCCGCGACCCGAACCCGGTGGTATTCCTGGAAAACGAAATCCTCTACGGCCAGAGTTTCGACGTGCCCCAGTCCGAGGATTGGCTGGTGCCCATCGGCCAGGCCAAGGTGGTGCGGCCGGGCAGCGACGTGACCATCACCGCCTTTTCCATCATGGTGGGCAAGGCTCTGGAAGCCGCCGACCTGCTGGCGGAAGAAGGCATCTCCGCCGAGGTGATCGACCTGCGCAGCCTGCGCCCCTTCGATGGGGACACGGTGGCGGCCTCGGTGCGCAAGACCAATCGCTTGGTGACCTGCGAGGAAGGCTGGGGCTTTGCCGGTATCGGTTCGGAGGTGGCGGCCTACATCATGGAAACCGCCTTCGATTGGCTGGATGCGCCGGTGAAGCGCATTTGCGGCGCCGAGGTGCCCATGCCCTACGCGGCCAATTTGGAGGCTCTGGCCTTACCGCAGCCCGCCGATATCGCGGCCGGCGCCA
>JANQKX010000293.1 GCA_028280915.1 Kiloniellaceae bacterium | reverse complement strand
ACTTGGCGATGTCGAAGTACATGTAGTGGAAATAAAGCCGGAAATAGGATTTCCGCACGGTCTGAAACAGCTCGCGGATGGTGGGCGGGTCGGCCCGTTCCGCATGGTCCTCGCCGAACACCAGCTCCTTGCGGTAGGCGGCCTCGGTCTTTTGGATGTCAAATTCCAAACCGGGCAGCTTGAAGCCCACCAGAGCCAGGATCACCGTGCCCGAGGCGGCGGAAATGATGGCGACAAAGATCAGAGAATGGTCGATGGCGCCGATCCAAGGCAGTTCCGTCACGTTTTCCGACAACTCCCACAACAGGGGCAAAAAGGCGATCAGCGTCATCACGGAGCGCAGGAAGCTCACCCCAAGACTCTCCATGATGCGGGCAAAGCGCATGGTGTCATCCTGAATGCGCTGGGAAGCTCCCTCAATTTGTCGTAAGTCGGGCCAGTGGCTCATGTAAAAGTCGTTCATGGCCGTGCGCCAGCGAAAGACGTAATGCCTGATGAAAAACTCCAGCGCCACGGCGATGGCCACGTAAAGGGCGGCGATGCCCGCGAAGGTCCAGACCTGGGACATGTAATCCGGCAGGGTCGTACTGCCCGGTTCGCTCAATGCTTGCTGAACCAGGTCGAAGAACGTGCCGTACCACTCATTGATCATGACGTCCAGCTGCACCTTGTACCAGGTGACGGCCAGGATGATGATGGACCCCAGGATCGACCAGGCGAACCAGCGGCTATCGGCGAAAAAGGAACGGAACAAGATAGCCCCCTTTTATATGTTTTTTGCGGGCGAGATGGACGGGCGCGGCGGGCCAGCGGTGCCAGGGCCGCGCCAAAGCGGCCCCTTATGCCCCCGATCGCAAAGCCTTGGCCAGGCCCAAATGGCCCGCCAGGCTCAGTTATCCCCAATATGGTTAACGAAACCTTGAACAGGCCGGCCGGCCAAGCAAATCACAATCGGGGGAGGCGCGGTGGCAGGGGAGTGGCGGCGGGCGCCGCTGGCTTTCGTTTTTTGGGCAGGCCGGATCGGGGAACGGTTACCCTTGAGTTGGCGGTTTTGCCCTAAACGATAAAATGCAGGCTATTCAGGTCGGCGAGATCGGTATCCTGTAGGATGATCTTGTCGCTGGCGCTGAGTTGGATGACCGTGTCGGTGCCGTCTAGGCTGGCCAGGGCGAGCACGCCGTCGGCGCTGTCGAAGCCGAAGTCGCTCACGTCCAAGAGATCGGCGCCGTTGAGGAAATCGGTCACCGTGTCGCTGCCGTGGCCTTCGTTGAAAACAAAGGTGTCCCGGCCACCGCCGCCGGTCAGGCGGTCGGTCCCCGCACCGCCGGTGAGGCTGTCGCGGCCTTTTCCGCCATGGATTACGTCGTCGTGCTGGCCGCCGTCCAAGTCGTCACGGCCGCGGCCGCCCCAAAGACGGTCATGGCCAAGGCCCCCGTCCAGGTCGTCGCCACCCTTTCCGCCGCGCAACTTGTCCGCGCCGTTGCCGCCGTCCAGTTGGTCCTTGCCGTTGCCCCCGCGCAGGTCGTCCGCGCCGGCGCCGCCCTTGAGCACATCGTGCCCGTTGCCGCCCGACAGCAGGTCACGGCCCTTGCCCCCTTCCAAGCTGTCATCGCCCCGCCCGCCGAACAGCTTATCCTGGCCGTTGAAGCCCATCAGATTGTTGTCGCCGCTATCGCCGCGAATGGTGTCGGGTCCGGAAAAATAGGGAGAAAAGATCTCGTCGAGCTTCACAATGGTGGTGGTTTTGATCGTCGCATCCTTGTCGGGGCTCGAGACGGCGATTGCGCCCGTATCCGGGTCGAAATCAACGGTGACTTCAGGGCCACCCCCGAAGAGAATCTTGCTATACCCGTGATCCGAGGCCGTCGAGGGTGTTCTAACGAGGTCCTGCCTCGCAACCACGACGCTTTGACCGCCTTTCTCATTGGAAACGACAAAGACCTGAGTGAATTCAGCCTGTTGGATCGGCTCATTCAAGCCGGTCGCGCGGCCATAGCTTTTGCCGTTGAGCAGCACCTCGAACTCTGAAACCTGGGCGCTGGTGATATTGCCGTCGCCGTCGTACTCGAACTTGCCGGTATAGTGGAACTTCAGCCGACCCAGTTTGACCAGATAACTGTCGGCGTCCCGGACCAGGTACTTGGCGCGCACATCCCCGTTCAGATGCAGCTCGTGTTCAGAGGATTTATTGCCTCCAGGAGTGATGATCTCCACGTTGATGGTTCCCTCTCGCTTGGATCAGATTGGCGCTAAACGATAAAATGCAGGCTATTCAGGTCGGCCAGGTCGGTATCTTGCAGGATGATCTTGTCGCTGGCGCTGAGCTGAATGACCGTGTCCGTGCCGTCCTGGCTGGCCAGGGCGAGCACGTCGTCGGCGCTGTCGAAGCCGAAGTCGCTCACGTCCAAGAGATCGGCGCCGTTGAGGAAATCGGTCACCGTGTCCGCGCCGTCGCCTTCGTTAAAGACAAAAGTGTCCCGGCCGCCGCCGCCGGTCAGGCGGTCGGTCCCCGCGCCGCCGGTGAGGCTGTCGCGGCCTTTTCCGCCATGGATCACGTCGTCGTGCTGGCCGCCATCCAGGTCGTCCCGGCCGCGGCCGCCCCAAAGGCGGTCATGGCCAAGGCCGCCGTCCAGGTCGTCGCCGCCCTTTCCGCCGCGCAACTTGTCCGCGCCGGTGCCGCCGTCCAATTGGTCTTTGCCGTTGCCCCCGCGCAGCACGTCCGCGCCGGCGCCGCCTTTGAGCACATCGTGCCCGTTGCCGCCCGACAGCAGGTCACGGCCCTTGCCCCCGTCCAAGCTGTCATCCCCCCGCTCGCCGAACAGCTTATCCTGGCCGTTGAAGCCCATGAAACG
>JANQKX010000279.1 GCA_028280915.1 Kiloniellaceae bacterium | reverse complement strand
CCGGGCCGGCGGGGCCAACAAGAAGTTTGCCCGCATCTTCGCCGCCAAGACCAAGCCCTATGAGCGACAGATGCAAAACGGCACCCTGGACGAGGCGGTGGCCGAGCGGGTCATGGCCGAAACCTACGCGGACGCGGTGATCATCGGCTGGCGCGGCGTCAATGACCCCGAGGGCAAGGCGCTGGCCTTCACCAAAAAGAACGTGGTGAAGCTCTTGACCGATCTGCCCGATCTTTTCAGGGACATCCAGGAACAGGCCGGCAAGGTGGCCAACTTCCGCCTGGAAGCCCAGGAGGAAGCCGCAAAAAACTAACCACGGTCCTGGCCTTCGACCTCAAGGTGGGGGAGCAAGCCCGGGGCCTGGGCGCCGCCCTGGCCAAGGCCGGCAAGCCGCTGCCCCCCTGGCTTTTGCGCCCCACCCTCATGCCCCACCTGGCCGCCGTGTGGGGGGCTTTCTTGAGCCTCTCGTCCTGCCGCCAGGTGGGGATGGGCCTGGGGCCGATCCCCTGGACCGCCATGGACCGCTACGCGACCCGCATGGACCTGACCGACCCGGACGATTTCGCCGAGTTCGAATATCTGATCCGCGCCATGGATACCAAGTACCTGGAGATCGTGCGCGACAAGGAGGAGGAAAAGCCAAACCGGGGGCGGGCGTGAGCCAAGTGCGCGGCGCCTTACTTCTCGAAACTGTTTGCCGCGATCCAGTCCCTAAGCTGCACTTCGGAGATGTCGCCCGCGGCCAGGCCGAGGATTGTCTCTACCATGTCTTTGTTCGAAACGTCGATGTGGCAGCCGTTCAGCTCCAGCATGACACCCATTGACGCGGCGCCGGTCCTCTTGTTGCCGTCAACAAAGGGGTGGTGAATTTTGACGATGGCCATGCAAAGGGCGGCGCAGAGATCAAAAAGAGCGACTTGGCCGCCCTGGTCATAAGCAAGGATTTGTTCCGGACGGGCCAACGACGCATCCAAGCCACCCTCGTCCCGGAGGCCTGATGCGCCGCCATAAAGTTCGATCGACCTTTCATGGATGGCCAGCACCAGGGCTTTTGACGGATTTCTAATGTTCTCAATCAATTGTTCTTAATCGCTTCTTCTCGATCACCTTGCAAGTCGATTACTTGGCGAGTTCTTTCATGGCGCGATCATACTGGCCAACGAAGCGATCCAGAGCTTCAAGGCCTTCCTCCATGTCGGCGGCAGGCCGCTTGACGGCAAATCCGTCTTCGGTGGGCGAAAGCACGACTTCGTCACCCCGGTGGAGGCCCTTTTCCTGAAGCAGTTCAGCGGGCACGATCAGTCCCGTGGAGTTTCCTTGTTTGGTAAGGCGAGACTTATACATTCGTCGTTTTCCATGCTTGGTATTTTACTTGCACCTCAATGTAAGTACGCATGTTCTTACAGTCAAGCTGATTCCCGTGATCCATGCGTAAGTTAATCTCATATTCCTTTTTTGTTCCATTTTTGGTGCGCAAAAGGAAGGGGCCAATCCTATGCCGCACAGTCGGCAAGCTTGGACCGACCCACCGGTTCCATGACCGCGCGGGCCGATCGTAAACGGGGTCATCGCCGGGGCCGTATCCCGTGTCATCATCTAGCTGTGAGCTTTCCGGAAGTTGTCCATTCGAGCCAGATCGAGGAGGCTGGAGTTACCACGCTTCAGCACCCATCGGAGGCCCGAATGAACATTCATAAAAATGCCCGCTTGACATTGCGGCGTCGAGACGAAATGGCTCTTTCGGTCATTGGAGGCGGCGGAGCCTACTTCTTGCGGTCCAGATAAGCGAGGTAAAGTTCCGCTTCACGCCGGCTGGCCACCTTGGTGGTGCCGATCCAGAAG
>JANQKX010000246.1 GCA_028280915.1 Kiloniellaceae bacterium | reverse complement strand
ATGGCCCGGTTGGAGAGTGCCAGCTTGCTCATGGGATCATCGGCCAAGCCGTCGCAGCCGCATTGCATGACGATGACTTGGGGATCAAAGACCTGGATAAGCGGCAAGACCCCTTCCTCGCGAATATGGGCCATCTCGCTGTCGTTGAGGCCGGCCGGCACGGGGATGTTGCGCGCCTGCCCCTCCCCCCGGTCGTCGCTGCCGCCAAAGCCCGTCTCCCACATGGGCCAGCGGCCGTCTTCGTGGATCGACAAGGTCATGACCCGGGGATCTTGGGACAAGGCCACTTGAACCCCGTCCCCGTGATGGGCGTCCACGTCCAGGTAAAACACCCGGGCCACGCCCCGGTCCAAGAGGGTCAGGATCGCCAGAACCGGATCGTTGAAGTAACAAAAGCCGCTGGCCCGGTCGGAGCGGCCATGATGGGTCCCGCCGGCCGGATTGAAAACCATGCTTACTTGGGAGGCCGGATCGCTGAGCTGCCGGGCGGCGAAGAGAGAACCGCCGCAGGCCGTCGCCGGCCGGCGAAAAACCTCGGGAAAGATCGGATTACCGTTGCGGCCGATATGGTGGATATCGCTGACCGAGGGGGAAACCCGCTGGTCTTGTTCGGCCTGCCAGACGGCAGCCACGTAGACCGGGTCGTGGAAGCGGGCCAGGTCGGCTTGGCTGGCACGGGGTGAATCCACATAGATGTCATCGGGCAGCCAGCCCAAGGCGCGGGACAGATCCATGCAGGTGGACACCCGGGGAATGGCCAAGGGGTGGCGGGAGCCGTAGCTGGAGCCCCGGTAGATCTCACTGCCCACAAAGCGCAGATGGCGCACGGCTGTCCTCGCGAAAAATCGGCCTTTCCCGCCCCGCCCCGACGGGTGCCGGGAACGGGAGCAACTGACTGATTAAATGTAATATAGAATAAGGGTCAGACCCAGCAACACGGCCACCCATAGCACGGTGGAGCCCGTGGGCCAGGTACGCGCCATGACGCCGACGGGGCCGTGAATTTTAAACACCGAGGCGACGAAATGCTCCAGGCGGCGCTGGACCCGGTCGAGGATCTGGGAGCGCGCGGTTCCGATGCCCCAAGCAATCTTGCCGATCAGCCACGGCATGGCCTTGCGGTAGACCCAATCCGTGTTGAGCACGGTGGAATCGATCTCCGCCGGGTAGAGGCCCTTTTTCACCAGGATGGCAAAGGCCAGCATGGCGAAGAACAGCAGCTGCAGTTGGGAAACAACGTGACTGACCGTATAGGGCTGATAATCCACGGCAAAGGGCAGCAGGCTGTAAAGCGCCCCCGGCACCACGCCGATGGCGATGCACAAAAAGGCGGTGATGCCCATGGCGATCAGCATGTTCATGGGGGCTTCCTTCACCCGCCGGCCGCTGTCGTGGGCGAAAAAGGCGAAATAGGGAATCTTGATGCCCGAATGCTCCAAGACACCGGCCGAGGCGAAGACGAGCACAAGCCAAACGCCCCAATAGCCCGCCTCGGCGGTCCCGGTGAGGATCAGCGCCTTGGAGATAAAGCCGCTGAACAGGGGAAAGGCCGAGATGGAGGCCGCGCCGACAATGCAAAAGCCGGCCGTCCAGGGCATGGATTTATAGAGTCCGCCCAGCTCGGAGGCCTTGACCGTGCCGCAGCGGAACAGCACCGCGCCCATGCTCATGAACAACAGGGCCTTATAGAGGATATGGCAAAAAGCATGGGCCACCGTGCCATTCAGGGCCAGCTCGCTGCCCACGCCCACGCCCACCACCATGAAGCCCAGCTGGTTGTTCAGGCTATAGGCCAGCACCCGGCGCAGGTCGTTTTCGATAACCGCGAAAAACACCGGGAAGGCGGTCATCACCGCGCCGATGTAAATCAGGATTTCCGTGCCCGCGTAGGCCCGGGCCAGGGCGTAGACCGCCAGCTTGGTGGTAAAGGCCGAGAGGATCACCGTGCCGGTGACCGTCGCTTCCGGATAG
Source organism: Kiloniellaceae bacterium (assembly GCA_028280915.1). Classification (GTDB taxonomy): domain Bacteria; phylum Pseudomonadota; class Alphaproteobacteria; order Kiloniellales; family Kiloniellaceae; genus JANQKX01. The sequence goes on along the minus strand of JANQKX010000246.1, from coordinate 10,491 downwards.
GCATCCTGCAACCAGTTGTGCAGCAGGGGAAAGGCGCATTTGATGCCGATGGCGATGAAGATCATGGCCGTGGGCAGGTCCACCAGTCCCAGGTGATCAAAGGCGATGGAGCCGGTCTTTTGCGCGTACATGATGACGCCGGCCAAAAGCAGCACGCCCGAGCCCACTTGAATGACCAGATAGCGAAGCCCGGCCCGGTAAGCCCGCTCCGTCCGGCTGGCCCAGATCAGAAAGACCGAAGTGATCGCGGTCAGTTCCCAGTAGACAAAGAGGGAAATCATATCGCCGGCAAAGACGGCACCCGTGCCCGCCCCGGCATAAATGAGACCGGCCACGTGCTGGACCGTGTCCTTCACGTGCAGGGCGAAGACCATACCCAAGAGGGTGGCGAGCAAAAAGATCAGGCCGAAGATGAAACTCAGACGGTCGACCCGCAGCAACACCAGCTGGTAGTCGAACAACTCGATCTGGCCGTAGTTGCCGTGGTCCAGCCCGATCAACTGCAGGGCCGCCAGGATCGGCAAGGCCACGATGTACACATCGCGCAGACGGCCCTTGAGCAAGGGCACAAAAAGGGCGCCGACAATAACGATCAGGGCGGGATTCAGGCTAGCGATCATAATAGTCCTTATCCCGCATCACGAACTTGCGCAGCAGCTTGCCGGCAAAAACGATGAACACAAAACACACGAAACCGTAGATCCCGTAGCTCGCCGGAAATTCGGCGAAATGGAACTCCGCGTGCTTGTGGTAAAACAGATCGGCCAGGGCCAGAAGGGCGCAAACCACCCAGAGCCCGATATAGATCCGGTTGATGTTTTTCGGCTCGTCCAGCCAATAGCTCTTGCCGCCTTGATAGGCGCCCTCGCCGTCTTGTTTGTTGGGATCGCTTGCCATCAGACCCCCTATTGAGTGACCAGCGGCTCAAGCAGCCGGTAGATGTAGTCCGCATAGAAGAACAGCACCAAACAGCCAAAGGCCGTGAAACAGGGCGGCAGCACGCAAAGCAGCGGCGCCTCTTGAATCTTGGGCCGTTGCCGCGGGGCCTGGGGATTGGCTGCCGCCCCAACCGATTGGGCGATGGGTTCGCTGTCTTCGGCGGGCAGGAAAAAGCCCCGGGCCACCAAGGGCAGAAGATACGCCACGTTCAGCAGGGAACTCACCATCAGGACAATGATGATGATGACGTGATGGGTCTCGGCCGCCCCCAGCATCAGGTACCACTTGCTCCAGGCCCCGCCCATGGGCGGCAGGCCGATGATGGACAAGGCGCCGATGAAAAAGGCGCCGAAGGTAAAGGGCATGACCCGGCCCAAGCCGGTCATCTGGCTGATCTCGGTCTTGTGGGTCGCCACGTAGATGGCGCCGGCGCAGAAGAACAGGGTGATCTTACCAAAGGCATGCATGACGATCTGCATGGAGCCGCCGATCACCCCCATGGAGGTGGCCAGCGCCGCGCCCAGGACCACATAGGACAGCTGGCTCACCGTGGAATAGGCGAGCCGGGCCTTGAGGTTGTCCTTGGTCATGGCCACCAAGGAGGCGGCCAGCACCGTAAAGGCGGCCACCCAGATCAGCCAGTCCGCGCCGCCGGTCTGCGCCAGGAAATCGATGCCGAAAATGTAGACGGCCACCTTCATCACCGTGAAAACACCCGCCTTGACCACGGCCACGGCGTGGAGCAGCGCACTGACCGGTGTGGGCGCCACCATGGCGGCGGGCAGCCAGCGGTGGAACGGCATCAAGGCCGCCTTGCCGATGCCGAACATGTAAAGGGCCAGCAGCAGGGGCACCATGGGGCCGTCCACCTTGCCGGACAAGATACCGCCGGCGGTGAAATCCAAGGTGCCCGAGGCCACGTAGGTCCAGACGATGGCCACCAGCTGCAGCCCGATGGAGGTGCCGATCAGGATGCCCATGTAGATGCGCCCGCCGCGCCGGGCGTCGTCGTTGCCCTTGTGGGTCACCAAGGGATAGGTGGAAAGGGTCAGTACCTCGTAAAAGATGAACAAGGTGAACATGTTGGCGGCAAAGGCAATGCCCATGGCGCTGGCGATGGCAACGGCAAAGCAAATGTAAAACCGGGTTTGATGCCCCTCGTTGTTGCCGCGCATATAGCCGATGGAATAGACCGAATTGACGATCCACAGACCCGAGGCCACCAGGCCGAAGAGCATACCCAGGGGCTCGATGGACAGTGCCAGGGGCAGGCCGGGCACCATGTACCACAGGATCACCGCCGCCGGCGCGCCATCGCTGGTCATCTTCAGCAGCATCAGAACGACAATGAACAAAACGCCCGCCGTCACCAGGGTCACGGTTTCCCGAAGGTTGGGGTTCCTGCCCGTCAAGGCGATCAAAACCGCCCCGACAGACGGGATCAACAGGGTCAAACAGAGGGCGAAACTCGCGGTCATGGCATCACTCCCGCCAAGAGTTCGCTGGCGGCCAACTGGGCCACCGAGGCGGTGAATTCAGCATCGATACCGAAATAAAGGTTTGCCGCCACCAGGGTCCACAGGGGCACCAGCATGCTCAACGGTGCCTCGCAGCGCCGCGGGCCCCCTTCCGGTTCTCTGAAGTAAGCCACCTCCACGACCCGCCAGACGTAGATCACGGCCAGTAAGGAAGAGGCCACCACCAGGATGGCCACCGGCCACCAGCCCCGCTCCAAGGCCGCTTCGATCAGGTACCACTTGCTGATGAAGCCCACCGTCAAGGGCACGCCGATCAGGCTCAAGCCCCCGGCCACGAAAGCGGCCATGGTCCAGGGCATGCGTTTGCCCAGCCCCCGCATGGACTTGATGGAGACATCGCCCAGGCGCAGCATAACACAGCCCAAGGCCATGAAGAGGGCCCCCTTCATCAGGGCGTGGTTAAACAGGTGAATGAGGGTGGCGGTCAACCCGGTCACATTGGCGAAGCTGACTCCCAGCAGCATGTAGCCGATCTGCGCCACCGACGAGTAAGCCAGCATGCGCTTCATGTTGACCTGGAAGATGGCCACCGTGGAACCGGCGAACATGGCGATCAGGGCCAGTGGCAAAAACAGGAAGGTCAGAGTCTCGATGGTGAGGCTGAAGCTCAGGCCGAAAACCGTGAACATGAAGCGCAGCAAGGCATAGACCGCCACCTTGGTGGCCGTGGAAGCCAAAAAGGCGGTGACCACGGAAGGCGCGTAGGTATAGGCGTTGGGCAGCCAGAGATGCATCGGGAACATGGCCAGCTTCAAGCCGATCCCCACCACCAGGAAGCCATAGGCCACCCGTACCGTGCGCAGGTCACCCACGGTTTCCAAGCGCTGGGCGATGTCCACCATGTTGAGGCTACCGGTGACCGCGTAGATCAGGCCGACGCCAATGACAAAAAAGGTCGCGCCCACCGTGCCCATGATCAAATAGGTGTAGGACGCGCTCAGCGCCCGCCGATCCCTGGCCGCGCCCATGGCCACCATGATGTAGGTGGAAAGGGAGGAAATCTCCAAAAAGACGAAGAGGTTAAAGGCATCCCCGGTGATCGTGACGCCGAGCAAGCCGCTGAAGCAGAGCAAAAAGCAGGTGTAGAACAAGGACCGGTGCTGCTCTGGGATCTCTTCCGCCACGCTGGTCCGGGCATAGGGCAGCACCAAGGCCCCGATGCCGGAGATGATCAAGAGCACCAGGCCGTTGACCGCATCGATACGGTACTCGATGCCAAGGGGCGGCGCCCAGCCCCCCAAGGCATAGGAGATGATCTGCCCCTCATCGACGGAGGTCAGCAAGATAATGGCGATGATGAAACTGGCCCAGCATACCGCCATGGCCAAGAGCCACGCCCAATTGCCCCGCCGCAACAGCACGCAGAGCGGGGCCGCGATCAGGGGCAGGACGACCTCAAGGACCGGCAGCTGAGCAAACTGAAAAATCATTGGGCCGCCTTGACGTCTTCTTGTTCCATGGCCTCGTTGGCCGCTTGAATGTCCGCTTCCTCGATGGAGCCGTAGACTTCGCGAATGCGCACCACCAAGGCCAAGCCGAGGGCCGTGGTGGCGACCCCCACCACAATGGCGGTCAGGATCAAGACGTGCGGCAGGGGATTGGAAAAGAGCTCCGGCTTGCCGGTGAGAATCGGCGCCGTCCCGCCGGCCACCTTGCCGATACTGATGTACAACAGAAAGACCGAGACCTGAAAGATGTTCAGGCCGACGATCTTCTTCACCAAATTGCCCCGGGACACGACGATGTAAAACCCGGCCATCATCAAGAAGATGACGATCCAATAATTATAGTGACTGGCAATGAACTGAAACACCCTACCAGTCCTCGTCCTTGATGGTCGGCGGCCGCCCGGCGAAGCTGAAAAAAATGGCGATCATGACCGCCGCCACGGTGATGCCCACGCCCAGTTCGATCACCAAAATGCCCAGATGCTGGCCGGCCGTGGCATCGGGCCGCAAGACGCTGTAGTTCAAAAAATTATCGCCCAGCAGCATGGAGACGACGCCGACCGTGGCATAGAGCAGCAAGCCGCCCGCCACCAAGGCGCGCAAGGTGCCCTGGGGCACCACCCGCCGCGCCGTTTCCAGGCCGAAGACCAGCGCGTAGAGGATGAAGGCGGCTGCAAAGATCACCCCGGCCTGAAAGCCGCCGCCTGGGCCGAAGTCGCCGTGAAACTGGACATAGAGGGCGAAAAGGAGGATCGGCGGGATCAGGACCTTGGTGACCACCCGCAGCACCAGATGATGCTTCATGCCCCATCCTCCTTGCCCTTTGTCGCCCCGCCTTTACCCGGCGGTTCGACGGAATCGGCCTGCGGCGTTTTCGCGATCGACTCATCCATCTCCCCGCCCCGACGGGACCCGGCCATGCCGCCGCCGCTCAGTAACAGCAGCACGCCCACGCCGGCGGTGAACACCACCGCCACTTCGCCCAAGGTATCGAACCCCCGATAGCTGGCCAGGATGGAGGTGACGATGTTGGGCACGTCGATGTCCTTTTCCGAGCCCTCAATGTATTCCGGCACGATATGATGGTGCGCCGGCGCCGTGGGGTCGCCGAAATTGGGCATGTCCAAGGTCCCGTAGACCAAGGCGGCTCCGGTGATGGTCACGATCAGGACCGGGGCCACCGGGATGCGGTCCGGCACTCGCTCCCGCCGGGCGGTGAGCGTCAATGTACCCAGCATGAGAACCGTGGAAATGCCGGCACCCACCGCGGCTTCGGTAAAGGCCACGTCCACCGCGTCCAATTGCACCAGCAGCGCCGCGGACAGCAGGGAAAAAACGCCGGTCAACATGACCACGGCAAAAAGATGGCGGGCCCGGATGATGGCGATCACCGTGACAGCCAGGAAGGTCAACAGCACCAGGTCGATGATCAGTTCGATGACTCGGCTCCTTTCTCCGCCTGCACCACGGGACCGCTCGGCGCCCCGGCCACCCCCTTTTCTTCGCCGATCTTCTCCTCGCCGGCCTTCTCCTCGCTGGTCTTCTCCTGGGCAGGCGCCGACGGTTTAGGGGCGAAGTAGGGCTTCAGGCCCGCGACAAAGGCCGCATTGGCCACGGCGTGGGTGGCGGTGGGGCTGGTGAAAAACAGGAACAGGCCGATGATGATCAGCTTTACCGTCACCAGCGAAAAGCCCGCTTGCACCATCAGCGCCACCAGCAGCAATTCCGAAGCCATGGTATCGGTGATGCCGGCGGCGTGGATCCGGGTGTAAAAGTCGGGCAGGCGTACCAGCCCCAGCCCGCCGATCAGAAGAAAGGCCGCGCCGCCCAGAATGAGCAGCCAGGATATGGTATCTTGAACGATCTCCATGACTAGCTCTCCCGCGGCGTCGGCGGCGCCTCATCGCTCGGGACCCGGCCAGGCGGGGTGCTGGCTGGTATGTCACCACCTGGTACGTCACCTCCGGGGATGTCACCAAGAGCGCGATAGCGGAAGAACTTCAGAATCGCGATGGTGCCGATGAAGTTGATCAGGGCATAGATCAGCGCGATATCCAGGAAATCCGGCCGGCCCGACAAAAAGCCCATGACGGCGATCAGCAGCACCGTCTTGGTGCCGAAGGAATTCACCGCCAGGGCCCGGTCATAAACGCTGGGGCCGCAGAACAGCCGGAAAATGGTGAGCACCATGGTGGTCAACAAGGCAGCGGCAGCGGCGGAGAACATTCAGCCCCGTCCCTCCACCGCCGTAACCCGGCGGTCGATCGACCCTTCCATGGTGCCATCCGCCAGCTCTTGCGTCAGGGCATGCACCAGGATCTCGTCCCCTTCCAGTTCCACGGAGACGGTCCCTGGGGTGAGCGTAATGGAGTTGGCATGGATCACCCGCCCCACGTCGGTTTTTTGCGTGGCCTTGACCCGGACCATGACCGGGCTGATGGGCAGCTTGGGATCCAGGATCACACGCGCCACCGCATAGTTGGCCACGGCGATTTCCTTGGCCAGCCAAATCCAGTAGCCCAGGATGCCGCCGGTCAGCTGAACGGGCACGGCCTCGTGATCCACCAGGTCCATGCGCCGGGCCAGCCACACCACGAGCAAGACGGAAACAACGCCAAAAAAGATGATCAAGGGCTTGAAGATACCCGACAGCAAAAGCCAAAGGCCGAACAAGCCCGCGCTTAAGCTAATGATGTGGAGCATAGAGCCCTTTCCCCCTGAGCTTTTTTTTTTATGCTGCTCTAGTGTGCCGTGTCCGGCGCCGAGCCGCAACGCCTTGTTTTTGTTTGCCCGTGATTTTCCGAAGGACCCATTTTTCGATGCAGCCTGGTTTCGATGCAGCCTGGCCCTCGACAGATATCAAGGCGGCGCGGTAAAACCCTTTCAAGCACCCTATCCTCCGTTGAACAGGATTTCAAAACCGAAAGGCAACGCCCATGGACAAATCCGACGGGACTTCCCGGCCAACGAATCTGCCCAGCGAGATGCCGGCCCTCGACAACTCGGACGTGGGCGCCGGCGCCACCCAGGGCATGTGGTTCATCGGCTGCACAATGGTGATCCTGATCCTGCTGGCCATCTTCGGCCTCTAACGGAACGGAGTCCTTTCTTGCGTTGGCTACGTTGGGGGGGCATCGCCCTTGGCGTTGCCGCCCTCCTGGTCTTGGCTCTCTGGGTCGGGCGCTTTACCCTCGCCGAATCGGCCCTGCGCCACCAACTCGCCGCCCTGGGCATCGAGATCGGGACGATCTCGATCGAAAAACTGGGCCTCGATCATACCGTCGTGGGGGACATTTCGGTTGCCGGCGATCACGACGCCGCCATCGGCAGAATCGAAGCTTTTTACCGTCCGTGGCAGCTCCTTGCGGGCCGGGTGGACCGGGTCACCCTGCACGATGTCGCCGTCACCCTGGATCTGAACGCCGGTAGCACGCAGCGCCTGCTGGCAGGAGATGACCGCACCGGGCCGGCGGAAAACGGCCCCCTGCCCCCCTTGCCGGCGATCGTGCTGGACAACGTCACGGTGGAAGTCCGCTCCGACTATCCGATCCTACGGCTGCGCGTGGACGGCAGCGTCGATCCCTCATCGGCCGCCGAAGGCCCGAAGAGGGTCGAGGCCAAATTGGCCTACCAAATACAAAGCGACTTGGGGGAACTGTCGGGCCGTTTGGACGGGCAGGGCGATGGGACGGGACCGCTCAGCGGTGTGCTCACCGTGGAACAGGGACAACTGGCAACCAACCACATTTCGATCGGCGATCTGACGGCGCTGAGCAATTTCGAGCTGGACGGCACGGCGCTCACCACCTTGGACGTGGAAATCACCCTGGCCGAGGTGCTTATCGAGGCCGAAGCCGGGATACCGGCCCTCCAGGGAGCCGCCCGGCTCCAGGGCTTTGCCGACCGGGAAAACCTGCATGCAAGCGTGACGTTTCAGTCGGACGGGGGCGGCATCGCCGCCGACAGCCACTTGGCGGTCAACGGCTATGTCACGGAACCTGCGATCAAACTCACCACGGCGGTCACGGCCGCCGCTTCTCCGGACCTGCATTCCGCGCTGGCGGCCGTGGGCCTGGCCAATTTGGCACCGGATGGGGGCAAGGCGCGCCTTGACCTATTGCTGGAAGGCACGCCGGGCCGGCCCCTCGTTGAACTTCTGCGGCAGGACGACCCCATCGATCCTCAATCAGTATTGCGTGACGGTACTTTCATAAGCGACATTGAGATCAGCGCGCAAAACATTGCAAAGTCTGATCTTTTATCCGGGCTAACCGGCAACATAAAGATGAAGGTCGCAGCCGAAAAGGGAGGCGTGACAGGCCAAGCCGCGCCGAACAGCGGCCTGCAGGTGGATGCCCTCGCGCCCGATTGGCTGGTCTCTCAAGGCCTGTCCCGGAATATGGCGGCTTTGCTGGCGCCGGGCTTGAGTGTCTCTCTGCTGGACGGGGAAAACGGCCCCAACGTCCTGGCCTGGACGCCGAGGGACGATAGCGGAAAGGCAGATTGGGCTCTTGATGCCCAGGCCGTGCTCTCGGGCGGCGGCGAAGCCCAGGTGAGCACCACCGGATCGGCCCAACTTTCCAGCGATTTCGCGCTGACCCAGGTGGCGGAGAGCAACACCAGACTCGTGATCGAGGATCTCGAATTGACGTCGGGGGCCATCAAACGGCTGGAAGTCAGCGGTCAAGCCGCGGGGCCCCTAGGCAAGCTGGCCTCGGAGTTGGCCGTGGACGGCGCCTTTGCCCGGCTCAACGCCGGCGGGGCGGTGTTGAGTGACGTTGATATTGACCTGCCCCTGTCGGTATCCATGGATGCGGTCTCCACGGATGAGGTGCACAGAACCGTCGCGCTGCGCGCGCCCGGCCAGATCTCCGTCGCCGGCGTGCTTGCCCCCAAAGAAGTGACCTTGGAGCAAGCGCTCGTCTTGCGCCTTTTGCAGGGCCAGGTCCGGCTGCCGGCGGGGCCGAACGCCCCCTCCCGCCTGGTCCTGGACGACCTGCGCCTGGCCCTGCCCGAGAGCCGGCTCAGCTACCGACAGCCTGACGGCACGGCGGAAAACATGCGCGTGTCCCTTGGCGAATTGCGGCTTGGGGGCCAGGTTTCCGGTCCAGGAGCCTACCAGGGCCAAGTTCAGCTCGCCGACGGCCGCCTCGATCTGCCGGATCGGAACATATCCCTGTCCGGCCTGGCCGGCGCCGTGGCCCTGGGCCCCAGCCTGACCGGCCGAATCGGGGACTTCACCATCGCGACCATCGACCTGGGCGATACCCCAGCATTGCTGGCTCCCCTGGGTCTCACCGGCACCATTGCCCGTGCCGCCGATGGATTTGATATCTCGGCCGAGGGTCAAGGCCCAGCGGGCGCCGAGCATCTGAGTCTTAACGCTGTCCTGGATGCCACGGGCCAAGCGGCAACGGGCTATCTGGACTTTGGCCCCGTCACCTACGCGCCAAGCGGCCTCCAGCCCAAGACCCTTTTTCCCCTGTTGTCCCCACTCAAAAAGGTGGATGGCACCGCCTTGCTGCGCGCCGATTTCGCCTGGGCCGAGGGTCGTGATCTGAAGAGCACGGGACGCCTGTCCTTGCAGGATCTGTCGTTCAGCGCCAACGACATACCCGTCCGCCAGATCAACCTTGATCTACCGCTCACCGACCTCTTGGCCCTGGCCAGCCCGCCGGGCCAGCGGCTGACCATTGCCCAGATAAACCCCGGACTGGCGCTGCGCGACATCGATTTGGTTTTTCAAATCCTTCCGGGCCCCCTGCCCCGTCTCGCCCTGGCCAAAGGCACGTTTTCCCTCATCGGGGCGACGTTCCTGGTGGAAAAGACCCTGATCGACCCCAACGGGCCGAAAAATGACTTGGCGGTGGACGTCAGGGATCTTCATTTGGGACCTCTGTTCGACCTCATCGAAGCGGAAGGCTTGTCGGGCAGCGGCACCCTGGAGGGGCGCATTCCCCTGGTCTTCGACGGCGGTGATTTGATTCTGGAAGAAAGCGTTTTGGCGGCCATTGCCCCAGGCTACCTCCGCTTCAAATCCGAAGAAGCCCGTCAGCTGCTGGCCGGTAGCGGTGACGAGGTGGAATTGCTGCTCCAGGCCCTGGAGGATTTCCAGTATCAAGACTTGACGATCCGAATGGAAAAGTCCGCCCAGCATGATGTCTTGGCAAAGCTGTCCATCCTGGGCAACAATCCCGAGGTCCTGGACGGTCAAGCCTTCCGCCTCAACATCAACCTGGAGACCAATATCGGCTCTTTCCTGGCTGCCTTTCAAAAGGGCTACCGGATATCGTATGAAGCCTTCCGGCGGGCCTGGCGCCTAAGACAGTAGCGGCAGAGACAAAAACGACAGAGACAATAGCGGCGGAGACAACAGAAGAATCGCCAACGGCCCAGTGATGGCCTAAAGTAGAGTTTCGGCCCCACGGCTCGTCCATGGCCAACGTCCCTAGGAGGTAAGCACCCCTTGTTCGCTTTAAAGCCTTTGGTAAATCCGACAGATCCATGGCGCCGGACCGGCTTGCTGCTCTTCGCGGCCCTTGTGGGGCTTTGGATCAGCGGCTGCC
>JANQKX010000227.1 GCA_028280915.1 Kiloniellaceae bacterium | reverse complement strand
ACTTCTCCCGGTCCGCCTGGCCGGGCGGCCCGCACAAGGCCGGGTCCAGCACCATTTGAGTGACATAAAGGGGGTGATAACACAGCCAGCGCCCCAGCGCGGACGGACGGATGCCCGAGCGGTGCAGCAGCAAGGGCGTGCCGATGGCCCCGCCGGCCACCACCACCTCGCGGGCCGGGATTTCCTCCCCCGCCACGTCCACCGCGATCACCCGGGCGCCCTTTACCACCAGGCGGTCGGCCCGGCCCGAGCGCTGGACGATGCGCGACCGCTCGCCCTGGGGCCGGTCCTGGGACCGACCGACCAGCATGTCGTGGGGCGCCGTATAGTGCATAGTATCGTCCGGATTGAACCGGGCCGCCACGGGCAGGGCCGTCACCGAACGCCCGCTCTCCGCCGCATAGTCCGCCAAGCGGCGGCGAATCTTGTGCTGACGGGCGGAGCTTTCGAAACCCGCCGTTTGCACGCCCAAATAATCCTCCGCGAGATGATAATAGGCCTCCCACTGATCGTCGCTCAGCGCCGGCCAGAGGGCATCCGAGCGGGGGCAGAGGTTGGTCCAGATCACCCCCTGCCCGCCCCAGGCCCGGGTCACCGCCGCCCCGGGCAACTGGTCCCGCGGTACGCTATCGTCGATGAAGGCCAGGTGCCGGACCGCCGCCGGCAGGAAAGCATCCGGTTGGGCACGGATCGCCGCCGCGTTGCGCAGATGGCTGGCCCGGGGCTCGGTCAGGTCCGGTCCCTGCTCCAGCAGCAGGACCTGGCATCCCTGCTCGGCCAAACGCCGCGCCACCGCCGTGCCCAAAGGCCCGCTGCCCACTACGATCACATCTGCCGCCATAACCGCCTCCGGACCGTTCGGTCAACAAACACGCGACAGCTTGCCCGATAGGGCCATGGCCCTCAAGAGCTTCGCAATCTCCATCGGGCGTAAAGTATCGCGTCTATGCAAGCACGTTCTTGGCCCGGATTTGACCGAGGTCTCGCTCTTGACCTTTCTCTTGCTGCTATTAAAAGTAAAAAAATGAATCAATTTTCTTTCCAAGCTGACATCCCCTCCCGGGTGGAAAAGCAAATCCAGGCGGAGCTTCGGGGTATCGAGGATCGCGAAAAGGTTCGGATTCTATTCGCGATCGAAAGCGGCAGTCGCGCCTGGGGTTTTCCATCCCCCGACAGTGACTTCGACGTGCGCTTTGTTTATGCCCGACCGGTCGATTGGTACTTGACGATTTCACCGGGCCGGGACGTCATTGAACTTCCCATAGATGACGAACTGGACATCAGCGGGTGGGATATCCGCAAAGCGTTGCATCTGTTGATCAAACCCAATGCTGTGCTGATGGAATGGATGTCGAGCCCGATCCGGTACCGCTGGGCGCAGGCGCCCTGTGAACGTCTGATCGCGTTTTCTAGCCGGGTGACTCACGGACCCGCGTGCCTCTACCACTATTTGCATCTGGGAGAACGTCAGTGGCGGGTCTATGTGGACGGAAAGACCCAAGTTAAGCTGAAGAAGTATTTCTACATCGTCCGGCCGGCCCTGGCCCTGAATTGGATGCGCGTGAATCCAGGCGTGGCGCCGCCAATGAACTTTCAGGAACTTCTGGCCGGGCTGGACCTCAGCGAGCCCCTGTTGTTTGAGTTTGAGTCCATGTTGGAACGAAAAAAGGCGACGCGGGAGCTGGGAGAGGCACCCCGTGTCAAGGTCATCGACGACTTCATTACAGATCAATTCGAATGGGCCCGGGCCGAAAGGCATAAGATCGCGACCAAACCGCAAAAGCTCAAAGCAGAAGCGGATGAAATCTTTCGCTCGATCGTCAAAGAGACCTCCTAACCCCCCGCGACCGGCCCCTTCAAAAAAGTTGATCGGGAAAAACTGGTGGATTGGCGGGACGGGGCTTTAAAATGATCTAGTCTTATAAGACAGGGGTTTGGCGCGCCAGACGGCTTGGTTATGTGCGCGAGGTAAAAAGGGGCCTTGTTTTGATGATGAGCAGGGAGCCGAAAGGGATCTTGAAGTCAAGGATCAAGAGCGGCAATTCCGGCGCGCAATCGCGCGTCCTTGAGTTCAAGAACCCTTTCGGCATTTTGGCAATCATACAAACAAGGGCCTGATGCGGCCCGATGACGTAAAGAAAAACAACGAAAAAAGAGGAGCAGGATGATGGCTAGGGATGTTCAGGAACGGTCGGCACGGACTCTCCAAACGCGCCTCAGCCTTTGGGCGGCCCTGGCCAAGGGGCCCCAGGCCTGCTCCCGGCCGTCGACCGGGGTTGTGCTCATCCTTCTGATCCTGCTTGCCTGGCTGATGCTCGCGCCCCAGGCCGCCCGGGCGAGCCAGTGCGTGGCCTATGTGGCGGACCCGGCGCCTCGCTAC
>JANQKX010000166.1 GCA_028280915.1 Kiloniellaceae bacterium | reverse complement strand
CTCAGGGCCTGCTGCCAGGACACGGCTTCCAGCTTGCCCGCCGCGTTACGTACGTATGGGCGGTCCAGACGCTGGCGCTGCAGGCCGTCGCAGGCGTGGCGGGTCTTGTCGGAGATCCATTCCTCGTTGATGTCCTCGTGCAGACGGGGCAGGACCCGCATCACCTCGCGCCCGCGGGTATCGACCCGGATGTTGGAGCCCACCGCATCCATCACGTCCACGGACAAGGTCTTGCGCAGCTCCCAGGGCCGGGCGGTAAAGGCATAGGGCTTGGACGTCAGGGCGCCCACCGGGCAGACATCCACCAAGTTGCCCGACAGCTCGGAATCGATGGCCTTGGACAGGGTGGTGATCTCCGCATGCTCGCCCCGGTTCACCAGGCCGATCTCCTCCACGCCGGCCACCTCGGTGGCAAAGCGCACGCAGCGGGTGCACTGGATGCAGCGGGTCATGATCGTCTTGATCAGGGGGCCCATATATTTTTCACTGACCGCCCGCTTGTTTTCCTCATAGCGGCTGTGGTCGTAGCCAAAGGCCATGGCCTGGTCCTGCAGATCGCACTCCCCGCCCTGATCGCAGATGGGGCAGTCCAGGGGATGATTGATCAGCAGGAATTCCATCACCCCTTGGCGTGCCTTCACCACCGTGGGGGTATTGGTCTTGATCACCATGCCGTCGCCCGCCGGCATGGCGCAGGACGCGATCGGCTTGGGCGAGCGTTCCATCTCCACCAGGCACATGCGGCAATTGCCCGCCACCGACAGCCGGTCGTGATAGCAAAAGCGCGGGATCTCCACCCCGGCCAGCTCGCAGACCTGCAGCACGGTCAGCCCGTCGGGGGCGTCGATTTCCTTACCGTCGACCGTCAGCTTGGGCATTGTCGTCTCTCACTTCCCATCCTATTCGGCCGCCGCCTGGTTTCTGGTTTGGTATTCCAAAATGCGCCGCTCCACCTCGGGCCGGAAGTGACGGAACAGCCCTTGAATGGGCCAAGCCGCCGCGTCACCCAAGGCGCAGATGGTATGTCCCTCCACCTGATAGGTCACATCCAAGAGGGTGTCGATCTCTTCCACCGAGGACTGCCCCTTGACCATGCGGGTCATCACCCGATACATCCAACCGGTCCCCTCCCGGCAGGGCGTGCACTGGCCGCAGCTTTCATGCATGTAAAAGTGCGACAGGCGGCAGATGGCCTCCACGATATCCGTGGATTTGTCCATGACGATGACCGCCGCCGTGCCCAAGCCCGACTGAACCTCGCGCAAGGCATCGAAGTCCATCAAGACCGAATCGCAAATGGATTTGGGCAGGCAGGGCACCGACGATCCGCCGGGAATGACCGCCAAGAGGTTGTCCCAGCCGCCGATTACCCCACCGGCATGCTTTTCGATCAGCTCCCGCAAGGGGATGCTCATGGATTCTTCCACGTTGAGTGGCCGGCGCACGTGGCCGGAAATGCTGAAAATCTTGGTGCCCGTGTTGTTGGGACGGCCGAAACCCGTCCACCACTCCACCCCGCGGCGCAGGATTTCCGGCGCGACCGCGATGGTTTCCACATTGGTGACCGTGGTGGGGCAGCCATAAATTCCCATGGCGGCGGGGAACGGCGGCTTCAGGCGCGGCTGGCCTTTTTTGCCTTCCAGGCTTTCCAGCAGGGCGGTTTCCTCGCCACAGATGTAAGCCCCGGCGCCGCGATGTACATGAACATCGAAATCCCAACCGGACTTGCAGGCATTCTTGCCCAAAAGCCCGGCCTCGCGGGCTTGCTCGATGGCCGCCTCGACCCGTTGAGCCTCCAGAACGTACTCGCCGCGCACGTAGATGTAACAGGTGTTGGCACCCATGGCGAAACCGGCCACCAGGCAGCCTTCCAACAGGCGGTGGGGGTCGTTGCGCAGGATTTCCCGGTCCTTGCAGGAGCCCGGTTCGGATTCATCGGCGTTGATCACCAGGTACTGGGGCCGTCCGTCGCTTTGTTTCGGCATGAAGGACCACTTCAGCCCGGCCGGGAAACCGGCGCCGCCGCGGCCGCGCAGACCGGAATCCTTGATCTGCTGAATGATATCGTCCCGGCCCAAGCCCACCATGCCCTTGGTGCCGTCCCAAATGCCCCGCGCCAATGCGCCTTTCAGGCCCCAATCGTGCTGGCCATAGAGGTTGGTGAAGATGCGGTCCTTGTCTTCCAGCATCAGGCCCCCTCCTCCGCCGTTTCCACGCCTTGGGGCGCCGGCGGCTCAATGGGCTCCATCAGGGTTTGCGGCCCGCCCTCGGGCGCCGAACAGATACGCCCGATTTGCGACCCCACCCGCACGGCCTTGCCCGCGCGCAGATCGTCGATGATCTCCCCCATGCGCTCCGGGGTCAGATCCTCGTAATAGTCGTCGTTGATCTGCACCATGGGCGCATTGGCGCAAGCGCCCAGACATTCCACTTCCATGACCGAAAACAGGCCGTCCTCGGTCACCTCTTTCATGTCCACGCCCAGCTTATCCAGGCAGGTCTGGGTCAAGCCGTCCGAGCCGCGCAGCCAGCAGGGTGTGGTGCGGCACACCTGGATCAGGTGCTTGCCCACGGGTTTGAGGTTGAACATGGTATAAAAGGTGGTGATCTCGTGCACCCGGATCGGCGCCATGTCCAGGTAGTTGGCCACGTATTCGATGGCCGGGTTGGACAGCCAGCCGCCGTTTTGTTTTTGCGCCAGGTAAAGCAGATAAATCACCGCGCTGGCCTGACGGCCTTCCGGATAGCGCGCCATGTAAGCGTCGGCCTGTTCGGCGTTTTCCGGGCTAAAGACAAAATCCCCGGCGTCCCCTTTTTGATAGCTGGTGTATTTCATCGATCCACCTCGCCAAACACCACATCCATGGACCCCAGGATCGCCACGCTGTCGGCCAGCATGTGG
>JANQKX010000069.1 GCA_028280915.1 Kiloniellaceae bacterium | reverse complement strand
AGTGGTAGTAGCCGCCGCCATTGGCGCATGACCCCATGGAGATGACCCAGCGCGGCTCGGCCATCTGGTCATAGACCTTGCGCAGTGCCGGGGCCATCTTGTTGGTCAAGGTGCCGGCCACGATCATCACGTCCGACTGCCGCGGGCTGGGGCGGAAAACCATCCCGAAACGGTCCAGGTCGTAACGGCTGACGGCGGTGTGCATCATCTCCACCGCGCAGCACGCCAGACCGAAGGACATGGGCCAAAGAGAGCCCGAGCGGGCCCAGCCGGCCAGTTTATCCAGATTGGCCACCAAAAAGCCCTTGTCGGCCAGTTCCTCATTGACCCGGGCCATGACCGCGTCTTGTCCGGGACCGGGCGGGATCGGCGCGCCACCGGAACCGCCATTCGCGCTCATTCCCATTCCAGCGCTCCCTTTTTCCACTCATAGACAAAACCGATGGTCAAGATGGCCAGAAAGATCACCATGGACCAGAAGCCGAAGACACCTATGTCGCCGAGAGCCACCGCCCAGGGGAACAAAAAGGCCACTTCCAAATCGAAAATGATGAACAGGATGGCGACCAAGTAGAAGCGCACGTCAAAACGGCTGCGGGCGTCATCGAAGGCTTCAAAACCGCATTCGTAAGCGGAGACCTTTTCGGAGTCAGGCCGTTGCAGGGCGACCAGGTAGGACGCCAACACAATGATCGACGCCAAGGCGACGGCGATGCCCAAAAAGAGCAGTATCGGCAGGTATTCCGCAAGCAAGCTTTGCATGTACCCATCTCCCCAGGGGCAGACCAGACGGTGGCCGCCGGCACCCCTCCTCTGGCGGCTGGCTCGGCAGCCGCTTGGATAATTTTCTCCTGGGGTTTAGGCCAGAAGCATCAAATCGGCAAGGCCAAATCCCCAGCAGCCTAGCGATAACCAAGTAAAATTTATGGTAATACCATTTCGGGAGAAAGCAACAAGCGGGCCACGCCCCCGCAAATCCAGCTCAATTGGCGCGGCAAAGCGCCACGCCAAAACCGTGCAAAAAACCCACTGCCACAAGGGGCAAGGGTCTTACACGGACGATCAAATGTTTGAAATGTGGCGGGAGTGACGGGACTCGAACCCGCGGCCTCCGGCGTGACAGGCCGGCGCTCTAACCAACTGAGCTACACCCCCAATCGTGACTGCCTCGATCGCGGGCCGCAGTGATGTACCCGAGCGGCCTGTTGCTGTCAAGCGATGCCTGGGCCATCAAAGATTATTTTATGCCCCTTTCGCAAAGGGCATTTCCCGCCCGAAAAAACCCCAAAAATGAAGGCCCCAAAGATGAAGGTAGGGGCGTACCGGGCAAGTAAAGTGATGGTGGGCGATGACAGGCTCGAACTGCCGACCCTCTCGGTGTAAACGAGATGCTCTTCCAACTGAGCTAATCGCCCACTATGGCCAAAAGCACGGTGCTTCGGCCCGATACACGATTTCTATCTAATGGCACTGTTTCAAGGGCGCATTGTTACGGCCCCTGAACCCAAAAGACATAGGCTGCCTGGCAGATCTCGCCAGAGCAGCCCATGTAAGCCAAGTTCGATAAAACTTAGTTTACGGCGTCTTTCAAACCCTTGCCCGCCTTGAACTTGGGCTGTTTGGAGGCGGGAATGTTGATCTTTTCGCCCGTCCGCGGATTGCGCCCCTCGGAGGCCGCGCGGGAGGTGACGGCGAAGGTGCCAAAACCAACCAAGCGGACTTCGCTCCCGCCTTTCAAGGCGTCGCTGATGGAATCGAACACACCGTCAACGGCCTTGGCGCTATCAGCCTTGGACAAGCCGGTCCGTTCCGCCACATCAGCTACAAGATCATTTTTATTCACTGCAAAAACCCCCTTAGTGACTGGTCATAAATTTGTCCGGAATTTCCCGCGACTCGGCGGCAAAGTGGCAGGAGTGTAAACAGCCCGCGCCAAAGCCGTCAATGTGAATCCCGTGGAAAAACCTGAGAAAACCTAGGGTTTGAGGCCTCCCGGCGGAAGATTCGCAATGAAATCATCCGCCTCCCGGAAGGCTCTCATTAATGGGTCAAAAGACCGCCGTGATCACTTTCGCCCTTGGCCGCTTGGGCTGCTTCAACCTCAGATGATTCGACCCACTCGATGGGGGTCAATTCCGAGACCAAGGCATGGCGCAGCACTTCGTCGGCGGATTCCGTGGGAATGATCTCCAGAGCCCGCTTCACGTTGTCGGGAATCTCCGCCAAGTCCTTTTCGTTGTCCTTGGGGATCAAGACGGTTTTCAGGCTACCCCGCAAGGCCGCCAGCAACTTCTCCTTTAATCCGCCAATGGGCAGGACCCGGCCGCGCAGGGTCACCTCGCCGGTCATGGCCACGTCCTTGCGGATGGGAATGCCGGTGAGCACCGAGACGATGGCGGTGACCATGGCGATGCCCGCCGACGGCCCGTCCTTGGGGGTTGCCCCCTCGGGCACGTGCACGTGGATGTCCTTCTTTTCAAAGACCGTGGGGTGAATGCCAAATTCCACCGAGCGGCTTTTCACAAAGTATTCCGCCGCCTGGATGGATTCCTTCATCACGTCGCCCAGCTGACCGGTGGAGGTCACCTTGCCCTTGCCGGGCACGGTCACCGCCTCGATGGAGAGCAACTCGCCGCCCACCTCGGTCCAGGCCAGACCGGTGGAGACACCCACCAGATCTTCGTGCTCCGCCTCGCCGAAGCGATAGCGCGGCACGCCGGCGAATTTTTCCAAATTGCGGCGGCTGACCTTCACTTCCTTGGCCTTGCCCATGGCGATTTCCTTGACCGCCTTGCGCACCAGGTTAGCAATCTC
>JANQKX010000065.1 GCA_028280915.1 Kiloniellaceae bacterium | reverse complement strand
AAACCCTCTGCGAGGCCGCCGTGCTCAGCGGTGCCGTCATGCTGGTCACGGCGGCAGCCCATGTCATGGGCTTTGCCTTTACCTACGAACAATTGGCCGACAGCATCCTAAAGCCCCTGGCGCAAATCGACCTGTCGCCGATTTTGTTCCTGGTTCTGCTCAGCGTCATCATGATCGTGGCGGGTACTTTCCTCGACGGCATTGCCATGATCTTCATCATCGTGCCCCTGTTTTTCCCCGCCGTTGAACTGCTCGGCATTCACCCGGTTCACTTCGGGATGGTCGTCGTGTTGTGCTGGGGGATCGGCCAGCAAACACCGCCCGTCGGGGCTGCCTTGTTCATCACAAGCGCCATCGCCAAGGTGGATATGGTCACCTTGACATGGGCCAATCTCCCCTTCATCGGTGTCATGCTGATCGTGCTCTTGGCCGTGATTCTCTTTCCCGAAACCATCGTTTTGTCCGTGCCACGCGCCTTTGGGATGTGACGGCCGGTCAGCAGCATAGAAAAGGTGACCTGATCATGATGTCCGACAATCGCTTCATTGACGTAATCTACACCCATACGGAAGGGGAGCCGACCTGCATCATTCCGCCCAATGCCGTTCCCTATCCCCATGGCTTGAGCATCGTGGAAAAGCGGGACTTCATCCGGGAAAACTATGACTACATTCGCACCGCGCTGTTGCGGGAGCCGCGGGGGCATCACGACATGGTCGGCGTGTTCCTGACGCCGCCGTCAGGTCCCGATTTCGAGGCGGGCATGCTGTGGTGCGACGGGGACGGCTTCATGGAGATGTGCGGTCACGGCACCATTGCGCTTTCCATGGCCATGGTCACCCACGGCCTGGTTCACGACAGCGGCGGCGACATCACCTCTATCCGCTTCGAGACGCCCGCGGGGCGGGTCACCTCCGAGGTCGGCCGCGAGAACGGGCAGGTTGCCTGGACACGCTTTGAGAATGTGCCGGCCTTCGTGCTGGCGCGGGATGTGCCGGTGCAGATTCCCGATTTCGGGGAGGCCAAGGCCGATGTCGCCTTCGGCGGCAATTTTTTCGCGGTTTTGAAGTGGCCGTTTCCGGAGACGCCCATCGCGCCGAACAATGCCAAGCGGCTTTCCGAGTTGGGCATTCTGGTGAAGGAGCAAATCAACGAGCTAATTGATGTGGTTCACCCCGTCCACGCTTACATTCGCGGCCTGAACTTCACCACTTTTTGGCAGGAGCCGGACCATCCCGACAGCCTTTATCGAAACGTCCACGTGTTCAGCGACGGCAAACTGGACCGCTCTCCGGGCGGAACGGGAACGTCCATGATGATGTCCTATTTCGAGGCCCACGGTAAGTGCAAGATCGGCGATACGATCTATTCGGAAGGACTGCTCGGCTCCGGGCGATTCGAGGGTCAGTTGCTGCGCGAGACCAAGGTGGGCGATCTTCGCGCCATCGTCCCCACCGTAAAAGGCACGGCCAAAGTCATCGGCTACGCCAAGTGGCTCATCGACGAATCCGATCCCGTCGGACGGGGGTTTGTTATCACATGACATTGGTGACGGGATGACCGGGTCGCTTCGGTCATCCCGGACCTCTTTCCTGACTGAATCGGCCTACAGATGATCCGGGTCAAGCGGCCCGGACATCGGCCAGGAAACGGTCCACCTTGGCCTTGAGGGCCGTTGCCTGCTCGGACATGTTGGCGGCCAAGGACTGCACCAGGCCGGCCGCGTCTCCGGTTTCGGCCGCCGCCGTATTGACTTGAGAGATGTTCTCGGTCACCTCGTGGGTGCCGGCCGCCGCTTGCTGGGCGTTGCGCGCGATCTCTTGCGTGGCGGCGCCCTGTTCCTCCACCGCCGAGGCGATCGCCGTGGAGGATTCCGAGATCTCCGACATTACGCCGGCGACAGATTCGATCTTTTCGGTGGTCTCTTCGGTGCTGCCTTGGATCGCGGTGATCTTGTCGCTGATTTCCTGGGTCGCCTTGGCCGTTTGATTGGCCAGGTTCTTCACCTCGGAGGCCACCACGGCAAAGCCCTTGCCCGCTTCCCCGGCCCGTGCCGCTTCGATGGTGGCGTTCAAGGCCAAGAGGTTGGTCTGTTCGGCGATGTCTTGGATGAGGCTGATCACCGAGCCGATTTCGTCGGCCGCCGCCGCCAGGCTTCGCACCGTGGCGGTGGAGTCGCTCGCCTCCTGGGTGGCCCGGTTGGCGATTTCCGTGGCCCGCGTGATCTGTTCGGTGATCTCGTTGATGGAGGTGGAGAGTTCCTCCGCCGAAGCCGCCATGGTCTGCACGTTGGCGGAAGCCTCTTCCGCCGCCGCCGACACCGTGGTCGAGCGCTCACTGGTATTTTGGGCGGTCGTGCTCAAGGCATTGGCCGTGTCGGTCAACTGCCGTGCCGCTTCCGCGACGCGGGTCAGCAGCTCGGCGGACTCGGTATCAAAGGTCCGCACCATTTCCTCGATGGCCACCGCGCGCTGCTCCTTCGCCGCCCGCTCGGCTTCCTGCGCCTTGGCCAGGCGCTCGGTCTCGACGGCGTTTTCCTTGAACACCAGGACCGTGCGCGCCATGTCGCCGATCTCGTCCCCACGATCCGTTCCCGTCACCTCAACCGTGTTGTCCCCCTCGGCCAGCTTTTGCATCACCCCGGTCATGGTGGTGATCGCGCCCGTGATCCGACGGGACAGAAAAATGGCGATCGCGGCAATGACGGTGAGCAAAAGGGCGACCACCAAAATGACCTTGTTACGCATGGCAATGATCGGCGCTTCCGCTTCGGCCCGGTCGATCTGGGCCAGAAGGGCCCAGCGGGCGCCTTGGAAGTCTATCGGGCCGTAGGCTGCCAGGACCTCTTCCCCGCGATAGCCATCGGCCGCTACCAAGCCGGTGTTGCCGGCCAGAGCCGATGCGACGGCTTCGTTGTCGACTGTTTGGGTCAGGATCGTGGAGGCATCCGACAAGCGGGAATCGTTGCGCATGAGGTTGTCCGAGCCCACGATCATGGTCTCGCCGGTTTCACCCAACCCGGCGGCCCCGTTCATGACCCCGTTGATCCGGCTGATGGGCATCTGGAAGACCAGCACGCCGATGGGATTGCCGCCGTCGTCTCGGATCGCGGTGGAGATAAAGCTGGCCGGCGCCCCGTGGCTGGGGGCATAGGGACTGAAGTCGAAGAAATTCAACTGCCCCGACACGCCGTTTCCGGCCGCCACTCGGAAGGCGTTGCCCAGGTCGGTGTCCTTGTATTCGCCCCGGTTCACGTTGGTGGCAAAGTCCAGCTCCTTGAAAACCGTATAGACCAGATTGCCGTCCAGATCGAACAGGAAGATGTCGTAGTAGCCGCGCTCCCGCAGGAACTGCCGGAACCAGGGGTGATACTTGGCGTGATAATCGCTGTAGAGCGATCCGTCGCCGGCCGCGTCCAAGTTTTCCTTTTGGCCGGTGGGGTGCGGATTTTCTTCAATGTACAGGCGTTGCAGCCGGTCGGTTTGATCCCCCTCCAGGGCATGCCAGCCGGCCCCGAAGTCTCTTACCGCCTGAGCCACCACGGGGCTGGTGGCGGTGAAGCGCATATCCTGTTCGATCGACGCCAGGTAATCGCTCAAGGCCTTATGGCGGGCTTCAACGACGGCTTCCAGCTTCCGGTCAAGGGCCTTGTGCGTGGCATCACGCGCCCCGATGTAGTTGATCACGCCAATGCCGAGCCCGACGGAGAGGGCTGCGGTCAATACGATTAAGGGCAATCTGTGAGCAATTTTGAGATTTAGGGCTTTGGGCATGTCGAGCGTCCCTACACAAAGTAATCGGTCTAACAACTCAACTGACGCGAGTGCATGGTTTGGCACTGCATTAACGTTAAGAATAGACCATAAAGTACTAATTCTGAATTAATGTTGGCAATTTTTTCATTCTAAAGTCTATAATTTTTCATCCAAGAGTCTTTGATGAATTCCGTTTATCGTGCTGTGGGCCCCATCGTTCAATAGCGGTCACGGCCGAGGTTTGAGCAGATGCAAGCTGCCGGAGGCGGACCCGGTGGGACGGGATTTTGTCATTGCGTGACATGGGTGGTGGGGTGACTGGGGTGGTGGGGTGATTGGGACGCTTTTGGCATCCCCAACATCTTTTCTGACCGAAGCCAGTCCGTTGGGCGCGGCGCCGGATCCGGGTCGCCGGTGATCATTTTCGCCAGAGATGGGTCGTTCGCGAGCTGAAACTCAGGCTGCGCCATGATGATAGAACGGTGAACTCTCACAGGAGTGTCTCGTGCACACTCCAAAGGCTGCGCCGTCGATCACAGGTCCTGCCGCCGCTCTCAGCCGACTTGTTCCAGTTTTCGCGACAAGGGCGTCAGGATCTCAAAGGTCTCGGGGCCCATCAGCAAGGTGTCAATCAAGCCGGCCCCGGGCGCGCTGGACCAGTTCTCGCTGTGAGCGTCGTATTGGTTCTCGAAATTCATAACCAGGCCCTGGCTAAGAGTGGGCGGGGTGATTGCTTCCCGGCTCTTGGGCCGGTGACGTCCGACCCAATCCGGCGGCAGGGCGATGCCCAGGGAATAGCCGCCGATCAGCCACTCAAAGCGCGCCAGGTCATGCTCCCGCGCGAAGGCCGCGCCCAGGTCGTGCATCTTGGCCATGGAATCGCCGGCCCGCACTTCTTGGACGATCAGGTCCATCATGGGGGCCGTGCGCTCGAAAAGATCGACCCAGCGGGGGTCCACCTCGCCCAGGGCAAAGCTGCGGCAAATGTTCACGTGATAGCGGTGCAAGCTGGCGCAGAAGTCGATGTGAATGATATCGCCGCGCCGGAACCTGCGATGGGACGGCGGCTGGTGGTGGCTGCCCGCCCGGGGGCCGCCGCCGACCATGGTTCGGATCGCAGGATGGCCGCCGCCCCTTTTGAGCATCTCACCGGCGATGATGCCGTCCAGCTCGGTTTCACTGAGGCCCGCCTGAATGCTGTCACGGGCGCGGGCCATGGCCGCGGTGGCGATCTTGGCGGCCTGGCGCACCACTGCCACCTCCCTCGGGGATTTGATCAAGCGCAGGTCTTCGATCAAATCCGACCCGTCGGCGATGGTGGCGCCGGCCTCTTCCCATCGGCGGCCTATGGCACGCAGGTGATCCGGGTGGGGGCCGTAGCAGCGTGGTTGCAGGGCGATCTTGCCCCGGGCCCAGCCCCGCCTGATGACTTCGTCGGCAATGCCTGCGATGTGATCATCAACCTTGCCCCGGTTGAAGTAACAAATGTCGGTTATTTCCGGATAGATGGACAGCAGCAGCTCGTGCCCGTCGTTGTCAAAAAAGACGTATCCGTTGTCTTCCGCCGCCAGGAAGCAAGAGCACAGGGCATCGTGGGAAAACCAAATGTGGTCATAGCCGAACAAATAATTCAAATCGGCCGGGCTGCTGACCAGCATGCCGGAAAATCCGCCGGCAGTGAGCGCCCGGCGGACCTTGTCTTGCCGCGCCAGGTATTCCTCATGGGGAAACGGCTGCTCCCAATCCACCTGGTCCCTGGTCGGTTGATGCATTTGCGCCCTCTTTTTCACTACGCCCGAATCGCCAGGCACGAGGATAGGCCGGCAAATGATCCATGGCTAGTGCTGCCGGGCGAAGCGGCTTACGAACATCGCCCCCGTCGATCACGTCAAGTTCGATAGTGGGGCATCTCCGCGTCGAGGCGCCGGCGAATGGCCTTCCATTCCAATTCACCTTCGTAGCCGTACCAGTCGCTCACCGCCATGTCCTTAAGGTGCCGTTTTGCGTCCTTTTCCGGAATGGTGCGGATCGTCGCACCCGCGGCGGCCGCTTCTTGAACCTGAAGCTGAACGGCGCAGGCTTGGTCCAGATAAAAGGACCGGAAGAAAGCCTCGCCGGCATCGCGGCCGAAGACAAAGGCGCCGTGCCAAGCCTCGACCACCATTTTTTTGCCGCGGCCGGCGGCCAGCAGACCGCAAAGAAAATCGTCGGTACATTCGAACTCGTAGTCGGTGTAGCCGATGACATCCCTGCCGCCGATCATCAGGTAGGCCTGGCTATAGGGCCCGACACCCTCCGCCTGAGCCGAAACGCCCATGATCGCCTTGGTGTGGATGTGCATGATACAGTTTTTGTCGGGCTCGGCCTCGAAGAACAGCTTGCCGATTTCCGTCGCTGAAGGGTTCGGCTCGCCATTTTCCGGATTGTGGTTGCTTCGGTCGAAGCCAACCTTGATCAGATTGGACGCCGTGACCTCCTCGTGCATCCAGCCATAGTGATGGGTCAAAAGCGCGTCCTCACCGGGCACCCGCAGGGCATGCCATTGGTTGGTCAGGTCGGTCAGGCGATACTTCACCATGGCGTTGTAAATCGCCGCCAATTCCTGGCGGGCGGTCCATTCAGGCTCCGAGCAGCTGGCCGGGCGAAGGTCGGGGGACAAGGGAGCGATGTTGGTCATGGCGGTTCTTTCAAGAGATCGACAACGCTTGGCAGAATAGGCCGGCGCAGTGACCAATGCTTGATGAAAAATGCCAACTATTTTGCTAAAAATTCCCAATGAAACGGGTCTGCTTTATCCTTTTCCCCGCGTTCCAGATGCTGGCCTACGTCTTGGCGACGGAGACCCTGCGCATTGCCAATCGGGTCGCCGGCGATCCGGTTTTCGCTTGGGAGACCCGGACCGCAACGAAAGAGGCGGTATCGGCATCCAACGGCGCCATCGTCTTGCCCGACCGGGCGGACTGGGGCGGGGCGGCGGACCTAGATCTGGTGGTGTTGTGTGCCGGCTACGATCCCCTCTCCCAGCGGCCGCAGGATCTGCGGGCGTTTCTCGCCCGGGCCGATCGTGCCGGCGTCATGCTCGGCGGGTTCGATACGGGGTCCGTGGTCTTGGCGGACCTGGGATATCTGGCCGGCCACCAGGCGGTGCTGCATTTTCAAGCGGAGGCCGGGTTTCGCGAATCCTGGCCCGAGATTGCCGTGAGCGAGGGCATCTACTCGCTCGACGGATCCAGGCTCACCTCGGCCGGCGGCACGGCGTCCGGCGATGCCATGCTGGCCTGGGTCGCCGAGCAAACCTCGAATTCCTTTGCCCAGGCAACCTCGGACGCCATGGCCCACGGCAAAATTCGCCGCGGCGTGGAACTGCAGCGGACGGAGCGGACGGCCGACCCCATCCTGACCCGGATGCACCAAGTGATGACCGACAACCTGGCGGAGCCCTTGGCCATCGGGGACATTGCCCGGCGGCTCGGGGTCACGCAAAAGCATCTCCTGCGACGCTGCCGCCGGGGATTTGGCGAAACCCCCGCGACCCACTACGCACAGCTTCGTCTGGAGCACGCGCTCGGTCTCCTGCGCTCCACCGAACTCAGCGTCACCGAGATTGCCATGTCGTCCGGGTTTTTGTCCCTGGCGGCCTTTTCCCGGGCCTTCCGGTGCCGCTATGGTGCCG
>JANQKX010000021.1 GCA_028280915.1 Kiloniellaceae bacterium | reverse complement strand
GGCCTAACGCCGTTCGAATTCATCGCAAAATGCTGGACGGATGAACCAAGACGATTCACAAGAAGTCCATTCCATCACTCTACGGGACTGAACACCTAGCGCAGAATTCAGATCATTTGGAATCGCCCCGGTTCATGTATCAAATCAAACTTCGATGGCGATTCCATTGGTGTGCAAGGCTGTCCTGACGGGTCATTACTCCCGAGACTTGGTGGCAATGGACCTCTTAGCCGGCGGCAGGGATCAGACGATCGATCACGGAACGCTGGAAGGCTTGAGCGTAGAAGCGATCCGCCACGGCCGGTCGGGCCGCCCGCAGGCTCGCCTTGATATCGCGGATCAGGGAGGGGGCGTGCCCGGACAGGGCCGAGGCCAACTGGGTGCCCCGCACATGGGCCTGTCCGGCCGGCGAGAGTTCGTCCGCCAGCCCCCGGTCGAGGGCTTCCTGGCCGGTTAGCTCGGGCGATGCTAAAATGAGATGCAGGGCGCCGTGATAGCCGAGGCGCGCGGGCAGTCTGTTGGTGCCGCCGGCCCCGGGCATGGCGTCATAGGCCAAGTGGCCATCCCGAATTCTGGCCTCGGTCCCGACGATGATGAGGTCGCAGGCCAGGGCCAACTCCAGCCCGCCGAGCCGGCAGGTCCCGTCTACGCAGGCGATGGTGACAAAAGGCAGAGCCTCCAGGCGATCCACCACCCGACGATGGCGTTCCACCACGGCGGCGAAGCGGTCCCGATCCTGAAAACAGGTCTCCAGCAGCGCGTCATCCAGCCCGGTGGAAAAGACATCTTGGTGACCGCAGATACACAAACAGGCCATGTGATCCCGCTTGCCGTCCAGTATGTTCAGACCATCCTCCATCATGGCGATGGTGGCTTCATCAAAGCCATTGGTCTTTTCGGGACGGTCGAATGTCCAGGTCGTGCTGTGTTCGGCAGCGGCGATTCGCATCTGGTTTTTCCTTCGTCTCCGGGTGAGGGGGCCGGATGGCCCTTAATGATCTCTACCTTATCGTGACAGGGACCGGAGTGGTGGCATATCACCCCGTTGTTCCGAAGTTTGTTGTAAAAAATAATTGAAAAATTTTACAACAGTAATCATTGTGACCTAAATTTTATTGCTCAATCCTTGAGTGGCCTTGTCGTGCCAAACCATCACACGCCCCGGATGCCGGATACCGCCATCGATTTAGAGATGGTCGAGGCCGTGCGCGCCGACCCCCGTTTGGGGCAAGAGGTGCATTCTCTGCGGAAAATCCGCCGCCTGACTTTGGAGCAGCTGGCGGAAAAAACAGGTCTTTCGGTCGGCTTCATCAGCCAGATTGAACGGGGCCAAAATCGGCCGTCGGTCGGCGCCCTTTACAAGATCAGCCGGGCGCTGGGGGTATCGGTCGGCTGGTTTTTCTTTCCCGTAGCCGATGATACCCCGGCCGGCAGGGAAGCGCCTGAAGAACATGTGGTGCGGGCCGGGCTGCGCCGCTCCATCGACTTCGCCAACGGTATTGTGGACGAGTTGCTGGTGCCCAACCTGGCGGGACCCTTGGAGCTGCTAAAATGTGTCTTCGCGCCGGGCAGCGGCATTCAAACGAGCTACGCCCACGAGGGCGATGAAGCCGGGATCGTCCTGGAAGGTGAGTTGGAACTCTGGGTCGACGATACCTACTATCACTTAAAATCCGGCGATAGTTTCTCTTTCAAGAGTTCCTCGCCCCACAGGTATCGAAATCCGTCGCGACGCAAGACGGTGGTGATTTGGGCGATCACGCCGCCCAGTTTTTGATCGCCGGCCCGCAAGTGTCGCCGGGCATGACCGCCAACAACCGAGATGAGAGAAAATGAACAAAGAGCCTTTCCCCCACCTCTTTTCACCGATCACCATCGGCGGCCTTGAGCTGCGCAACCGGATTGTTTCCACCGGTCATGAAACCCACCTGAACGAGCGCGGGCAGATCGGCGACGCCATGATCGCCTATCACGGGGCCAGGGCCCGGGGCGGGGCCGGCCTGATCGTGGTCGAGGTGGCCTTGATTCATCCCAGCGCCGTCTTCGTGGCCAATCCCATCCGGGTCGACGGGGACGACTGTATTCCCGGTTACCGGCGTCTGGCCCAGACGGTGCAGGGTCATGGTTGCGGCTTGATCGCCCAGTTGTTTCACCCGGGCCGGGAGATCATCGCCTCGGAAGACGGCACCGCGCCGGTGTCCTATAGCGCTTCCGCCGTCCCCAACGAGCGCTTCCACGTCATGCCCCGTCCCATGCCCGTGGAACTGGTGGAAGACGTGATCTCCGGCTATGGGGACGCGGCGCGGCGCATGGTCGAGGCGGGCCTGGACGGGGTGGAGATCGTGGGGTCTCACGGCTATCTGCCCGCCCAGTTCCTCAATCCCCAGGTCAACCTGCGGGACGATCTTTACGGGGGCTCTTTGGAAAACCGGACCCGCTTGATACGCGCCATCGCCGCCGACATCCGGGCGAAAGCGGGCGCGGATTTTGCCGTGGGTCTGCGCCTGTCGGGTGATGAAAGAAGCCACGACGGTGTTGAACAGGACGGCATGGTCGAGGTGTGCGCGCGGATCGTGGCCGACGGGAACCTGGACTATCTGAGCATCGTGGCCGGTCCCTCGGCGACCCTGTCCGGTTCCGTGCACATCGTTCCGCCCATGTTCGAGGAGGTGGGCTACACCGCGCCCATCGGTCGGAAAATCAAGGAAGGCACGGGTATCACCACCATGGTGACCGGCCGGATCAATCAGCCCCAGGAGGCCGAGCGCATCATCGCGGCGGGCCACGCGGATCTCTGCGGCATGACCCGGGCCATGATCTGCGATCCGGAAATAGGCAACAAAGCCAAGGCGGGCCGGATCGACGATATCCGTGCCTGCATCGGCTGCAACCAGGCCTGCATCGGGCACTTCCACGCGGGTTATGCCATATCCTGTATCCAAAACCCGGTCAGCGGTCGGGAGCTGGCTTATCAAGACCTGCCGCCGGCCGAGGCGCGGCGCCGGATCATGGTGGTCGGCGGTGGCCCCGGCGGCATGAAAGCCGCGGCCGTCGCGGCAGAGCGGGGCCACTGTGTCACCCTGTTCGAAAAGAGCGCCCAATTGGGCGGCCAGGCGCGGCTCGCCCAACTGCTGCCCCAGCGCACGGAGTTCGGCGGCATCATTACCAACCTGACCCGGGAAATGGAACTGGCCGGTGTCCGGGTGGTCAAAAACACGGTGGTGGACGAGGCCACCTTGCAGGATTTCGCGCCGGACGCCGTGGTCGTCGCCACGGGGGCCACGCCCCGCTGGCCGGCGATCGAGGGGCGGGACGAGGCCCATGTGGTGGATGCCTGGCAGGTCTTGCAGGGCCAGGCCAACGTGGGCAATTCCGTGGTCGTGGCCGATTGGCGGGCCGACTGGATCGGCATGGGCATCGCCGAGTTACTGGCCGGGCAGGGCTGTTCGGTGAAGCTGGCGGTCAACGGCTACATGCCGGGCCAGACCATCCAGATGTACGTGCGCGACGCCAGTATCGGCCGGCTCCACAAGCTGGGGGTGGAGATGATCCCCTACGCGCGGCTTTATGGGGTCGATTCGGACACGGTTTATCTACAGCACCTCATGAGCGAGGAGGCGATCCTCTGCGAAGGTGTCGATACCTTGGTCCTCTGTCAGGGCCACAGCCCGGACAATCAGGTGGAAGAGATCGCCCGGCGCCTGGCGCTGGAGCATCACCTGGTGGGGGACTGTATCGCGCCCCGCACCGCTGAAGAGGCGGTGTTGGAAGGGCTGAAAGTGGGAATCCGCCTCTGATTTGCCGGACCAAGGGCCCCGGCGGGTCTTTTGGAACTTGTTTGCGGTAGCGAATGGCAATTGAAAAACCATTTTCACAAAGATTAAACTATGATATGAATTGATAATGAAAATCATTCTCAATTTTTTGCCAAAGATCGGATAAGCCTTTGAGTGGACGATTTGCATCCCAGCGGGGCTGGGACCTGATCAGCGGCCCGAACGGGCCGGGCCAAACCCAGCGCCTTTATGATTTGAAGCACCATGGGGCAGGCGGACTTGCCCCATTGCCGGGGCGTTACCGGGCTGAAAAAAGCTTGGTTTCAAAGGACTTAGCGGGCAAGGATTTGGCGCTCCTGGCGGTCTTGGGCATCGTCGGCGAAGGCTTCGGCGACCTGGATCAAATCGTCACGGCCGCCCGTTCCCTGGCCCGCGTCGATTGGCAGCCGACCCCCGACAGCCTGATGGCCGCGGTCGAATGGGCCCAGGGACAGGGTTTGTTGGCAATCCAATCCGGCGGCAATCCGTCGGCGGGTCTGCGTCTGGT
>JANQKX010000754.1 GCA_028280915.1 Kiloniellaceae bacterium | reverse complement strand
AAAACTCCGCGCCCAAGCGATTGATCAACGGCATCAGATTTTCCCCCTCGATTGCCAGCTTGGCCCGGCCGCCCGAAAAAAAGCCGCCACCGGGCCTGGTTTGAATGGACGATACGAACTTTCGCGTGCCAGGAAAAGCGTTATCTGGAAAGAAGTTATTGAAGTAAATCATAATATTAATGAAGCCGTGTAACCGACGAGAATGCACTCAACTTAAGTCTCGAATTTGGCCGCAAGGTGATTTGCCCGGCCCACGGCGGGCCGGCGAACACAGCTTGTCGGGGCGCGACGGCTTTCGCTAACCTGCGGTGTGGAAAAGGGGACGGGCCTTAGAGCAGTGAACAGTAGGAGCCGAGATGCAATTTGCCGGGATGAACTACTGGGCCATTTTGGTCGCCGCCGTGGCTTCTTTTGCCTTTGGATCGATCTATTACATGGCCCTGGCCCGGCAATGGCTGGGCGCACTGGGCCTCAGCGAGGCGGATTTCAAGGCAAGGGGCCGCTCGCCCCTGCCCTTTATCAAGGCGGCCGTGGCCCAGTTGGTCATGGCTTTTGTCCTGGCCGGGCTGATCGGACACCTGGGGCCGGGCCAGGTCACGCCCCTGAACGGGGTGATCTCCGCCTTGTTCGTCTGGGCGGGCTTCGTGGCGACCACCATGGTGGTGAACCACGGCTTTCAAGGGGCCAAAACGGCGCTCACCCTGATCGACGGCGGCCACTGGCTGGGCGTGCTGCTGGTGCAAGGTCTGGTCATCGGTCTTTTCGGCGTTTAGAGCGCCGTTCCGGCCGAATGGACTTTCCTTGACCGATTGAACCCCCTTTGTATCTGACCGAGGGCGGATTTGAATCGATTTGACACCCGCTCCCGCAATCTAAAGAACGGACGCAAAATGTTTCCCAACCAAAAAAACAGCGGAAATCGGCTGACCACGGCATATTGCCGCGTGGACATCATCCAATCCATGATGGATTTTTCAGTCACAATGGGTTGAAAAATAATGCATTTCCCCCATCAATCGACAAGTATTCAGCGAAATGTTATACCGATTCTGTGGAACCAACAGTCGATGGCGCTATATCAAAGCGTACTCGGCTAAAAGAGTATTCCAGGGAGGATTTCGAACGCTGTTGTGAGTGAAAGGGCTGGTGCCGGTACCGCAGGTCAGGGGGCGACGCAACCAATGCAACCAAGCTTTGCTAAGATTGACACCCAAACCGAGGCCGCGCGCCTTGCCGCGTTGCTCGAGCTTTCCATCCTGGATACGGCCCGCGCGCCGTCCTATGACCGGCTGTCGCGCATCGCCGCCTTAAGCCTTGACGTGCCCATGGCATTCGTCACCTTCGTGGACGAGGCCCGGGTTTGGTTCAAGGCCACCTACGGCACCGACCTGAAGGAATGCGCCCGCGCCGGGTCGTTTTGCGGCCAAACCGTGCTCATGAAGGCGCCGCTGGTCGTGACCGACGCCGCCAAAGACCCCCGGTTTCGCAACAACCCCTTCGTGGCCGGACCGGCCGGCGTGCGGTTTTATGCCGGCGTTGCCATACGCCATCCTGACGGCCACGCCTTGGGCACGCTTTGCGTTTTCGACACCAAGGTCCGCGATATCACGTCACAAGAACTCAGCATCCTTAAAGAGCTTGCGGGTTTGGCGGCGGCGGAACTGGCCCTGCGCAAGGAGGCGACCTCGGCGCTTTCGGCCAGCTACCAGCAATTCGATGACTTGGCCGGTTCCGTGCCCGGCGTTTATTTCGTGTTCCGTATGGAGCCTTCCGGCAAGCGGTGGTTTTCCTACATCAGCCCGGCGGTGACCGCTATTTTCGGCCTGGATCAAAAGGACGTCCTGGCCGAGCCTCAACGTTGGTTCAATCTGGTTTTCGGCGACGATCAAGACAGTTTGGAATGCTCCCTCTCCCAATCCCGCGATCTCATGGAGCCCTGGCGCTGGCAGGGCCGCGTCATCTCCGCCTCGGGAGAGTTGCGCTGGTACCAAATCATCGCCAACCCGCGCCGAGTGAAGGACGGGGCAAAAGATGGAACCAAGAATGAAACCGCGGTTTGGAACGGCATGATCCTGGATACCACGGACCTGGTCTTGGCCCAGCAGCAGCTGCAGCAGTCGCAACGGCTGGAAGCCATCGGCCAGCTCACCGGCGGCGTGGCCCATGATTTCAACAACCTCTTGTCCATCATCCAGGGCAACACCGAACTGATCCGCGAGATGCCCGAGCGGCAAATGGAGCTTACCGGGGCGATCTTGCGGGCGACAAAAAACGGCACGGACCTGACCCAGAGCCTCTTGGCCTTCGCCCGCAAACAGCCCTTGGAGCCGCGCGCCATTGCCTTGGATCAAATGGTACACTCCCTGTCGCCTCTCTTGGGCCGCACCCTGGGCGAAACCATCCACATCGTTACCCAAGCCGAAGACGGTCTGTGGCCGGCCCTGGCGGATCCGGGGCAGGTCGAAACGGCGATTTTAAACCTGACCATCAATGCGCGGGATGCCATGCCCGGCGGCGGTAAACTGACGATCTCGTGCAAGAACACGACCCTGGACGGGTTCGAGCTTCTGGGCACCGAAACCACGCCGCCCGGCGATTTCGTCGCCTTGAGCGTGAGCGACGAAGGCGCGGGCATGACAACGGAGGTGATGCAGCGGGCTTTCGAGCCATTTTTCACCACCAAGGAAGAAGGCTCGGGGACCGGCTTGGGCCTGTCCATGGTTTTTGGGTTCGTCAAACAATCGGGCGGCCAGCTGTCGGTGCAGAGCGTGGTTGGGCGAGGCACCACGATCACCCTCTTCCTGCCCCGCAGCGCCGCAATGGCCGTCCGGGCCGAAGAAAGCGAGCCCGATGCCGCGGCGGTGCACGGCGGCCTGGAAACCATCCTCTTGATCGAGGACGATGACGCCGTGCGTCAGACCACGGCCGAAATGCTCGAGCAAATGGGCTACCGGGTCTTTGCCGCATCGGGATCGGCGGATGCGCGCACCTTCGCCGCCATGGGTTTGCCGGTCCACTTGGTGCTGTCCGACGTGGTCTTGGCCAAGGGGGAAACCGGCCCCGAATTGGTGTCCAAGCTCAAAGCCGAGCTGCCGCCCTTTTGCGAGGTTTACATGTCCGGTTACCTGGCCGGGGAAGAAACCAGTGAACGCCTCATGGCGTCAGGCGCGGCCTTCATCAAAAAGCCCTTCCGGCGCAAGGATCTGGCCGCCCTGATCCGGCAGCAGCTCGACAGGCCGCAAGCGGCCCAGTAGTTTTTTCGCAAGAGGCGCCGCCGATGCGGCGCCGGCCCCTTTCGCGCCGCACGCCCCTATTGCGCGGCGTTTCCGCGCACGCCTCTATTGCGCGGCGTTTCCGCGCATGGCGGCCAGATGGGGTGCCGCTTCCTCGGCGACCTTTTGATAGGACGGCCGCGCTTCCAGGCGGCGCCAATAGGCTTGGATGTTGGGCCGGCCGTCAAAGGGCGCCAACTGCCGGGCGTAAAACAGCGCCGGCGCCGCCGCGCAGTCGGCCATGGAGAAACTGTCCCCGCAGGCCCAGGTGGCCTTTTCGAAGTGGTTTTCCATGAAGCGGTAGACGGTATCGATCCGCTCCCGGTTGCGGTCGATGAGTTCCTGGTCGCGCTGATCTTCCGGCTTCCAGCTTTGAAACAATAAGGTCACCACCGAATCGTTCAGGTAGAGATCGTTGATCCGGTCGGTGAAACGCACACGGCGCGCCAAATCCTTATGATCGGGAATCAGGCGGGTGCCGGTCTCGAAATGGGTATCCAGGTATTCGATGATGATGCTGGACTCCGGGATCTTGTGGCCGTCGGGCAGGATTAAAAGGGGCACCTTGCCCAGGGGATAGATCTCCCGATAGGCCTTGCGTTCACTTTCATCGAACAGCCGGATGAGCTGCGGCTCGAAGGCCACTTGCTTTTCGTGAAAGGCCATGATGGCCTTTTGCGAGTAGGTGGATAAGGGAAAGTAGTAAAGTTTCATAACGCATCTCCCCATTTTCTCCGGCGCGGGATCGCGCCGCTTCAATCATAGGAATCGTGCCGGCGCACCCAGGCCATGGGAAAGGACAAGCCGCCTTCGTCGCGGCCCAGGGCCGTCAGGTCCATCAGGTTGTAGGCGCCGATCAGCATGTCCAGGCCACGGGCGTAGCAGGAATAGGTGTGGAAAATGTCCCCCTTTTCGTCGCGGTAGAAGGCGCTCATGCCGGGCCCCTCGTCGCTGGGAAAACTGGCCTCGCCATAGTTGTAGTACATCCTGCCAGCTGAGACCTCTTCCGGCGTGAAGGAGACATGGAAGTCGAAGTTGAAGTCGTTGCCCGCCGACGACAGCCATTTGAAGCGCCAGCCCATGCGCTGTCGATAAGCCTGCAGCCGGTCCAGCGGCCCCCGGGAAATCACCGCGAAGGAAATGTCTCGCTGGGCCAGATGGACCATCGCCCCATCGAAGTGATCGGCCAGGTAGGAACAGCTGGGGCAGCCCGCCTCCCAATCGGGGCCGAACATGAAGTGGTAGACCAAGAGCTGGCGCCGGCCGGCGAAGAGGTCGCCCAGGCTTTCCCGGCCGTCGGGGCCGTCGAAAACATAATCCTGATCCACCTTGATCCAAGGCAAGGCCCGGCGCTTGGCCGCGAGTTGATCCCTGAGCTTGGTGAATTCCTTTTCCTCGGCCAACAATGCCCGGCGCGCGGCCAGCCAGTCCGATCGGGAGACGGTTTTGTGCTGGGTCATGAAATGCCTCCGTGGAATGAACTCAAGCGGCGCAGGCGGCCGGCAGTTTGGCCAGGCAGCCTTCCCAGCCCCGGCCATGAGCGTCCCGGGCCTCGCCGGTGGCAAAACCTTCATGGGTGATGGTCAGGCGGGTCTGGCCGGCGGCCATAGCGGCGAATTCCACCGTCACCTGGGTCTCCTGGTCCGAGCCTTCCCACTGCCAGGAAAACACCAGCTTGGCATTGGGCACGATCTCCCGGTAGGTGCCGCCGGTGATATGCAGCTGGCCGTCGGGTTCGCGCATCTGTACCTGATAGCGCCCGCCGACCCGCAGGTCGGACGAGGCCGCCGCCACGGTCATATCGCCCGGGCAGAACCACTTGCGCATGGCCGCTGGATCGGTCCAGGCGGCGAACACCCGGTCCACCGGCGCGGCGAAGGTGCGCTCGATGACAAGTTTGGTGAGATCCTCGGTCATTTCTTTTTGCCCTTCGTTTTCGGGGGACTGGGCGGCACCACCGGCCTGATTGGTGCGGACTGGGGGCGCCCTGAATCGGGATGCTGGGCTAAAAAGGCTTCCAAGCCGTCCAGGCTCTCGCGCCAAAAGCGTTCGTGATAGTGCAGCCAAGCCGCCGCCTCGCTCAGCTTGGCCGGATCCAGGCTCAAAGTATGTTCCCGGCCACGCACTTCCCGGCGCACCAGGCCGGCCCGTTCCAAAACCTTCAGATGTTTGGAAACGGCGGCCAGGCTGATGGCGAAGGGCCGGGACAACTCCCCCACCGTGCGGGAGCCGGCAGCGAGCCGGGCAACAATGGACCGGCGGGTAGGGTCGGCCAAGGCGTGGAACACGGCGTCCAGGGGCGAAGCAACATATTCAACCATGTGGTAAAATGTATCACGCCCGAATTAATTGTCAACCGATTGGTTAAATGATTTTGACAACCGGGGACGGGTCGGATAGGGATCAAGCCTCAGGAAAAGCTGGAGCGTTCGCGCAGGTCGCCGCTGTTCTGCCAGAGGTAATAGACCACAACACCTTCCGGCCCGCTGGTAAATCCGTGCGTGGCGTGGGGCGGCACATAGACCACCTCCCCGGCCCGG
Organism: Kiloniellaceae bacterium; assembly: GCA_028280915.1. Lineage (GTDB taxonomy): Bacteria > Pseudomonadota > Alphaproteobacteria > Kiloniellales > Kiloniellaceae > JANQKX01. The sequence goes on along the minus strand of JANQKX010000754.1, from coordinate 2,083 downwards.
CGCCACTCCTTGGGCGGTTCGCCTCCGCCCCGGCCTTCCATATCCTCTTGAGACATGACTTGGAAGTCAGCGCCACCCTGCAGCACGGCATAGATTTCCTCGGCCCCGTGGCGATGCAGGGGATAGTGGATGTTGGGTCCCCAAACACCGATGCCGCAGCGCAGCTTGTCGCTGACGAAGAGGCCGAACTTGCCGATCACCTCGGCGAAGCCATAGCCCGCCAGCATGTCATCGCCCACCAGGTTATCTTCCTTGCGATAGCTCTGCTCCCACTTTCGGCTGGCCCGCTCGCGCGCGAAAAGGCGCAGCAGATCCCCTATTACCGATGGCTCGTCCGCCACCTGGGCCAAGCGATCCGACGCCGGCAAATGCAGCGGCGTCACGGCCTGCCAGCTGTCCCCCCAATTTTTCAGGTTTTCATGGAAGCGGGCCACGCCCGGATCGGAAAGGCTCAGACCGTATTGCACAACGGCGGACAGCAAGCGGTCATCGGCCACCTTGGTGTCTGGTTCCATCACCTGTCACTCCGCTTCCTTGACCGCGATCAAGGCGCCCAGTTCCGCCGCCCAGTCATCCAGCCAGTCCCAAGCGGCGGTCCGGACGGCATGCCGCGCCAGATAAAGCGGCCGGGTGAAAACCGGCGCATCTGGGACGGGAAAAAGACGTTCCTCCGCGATGGCCTGCCGCGCCATACGCAAGGGCAAATAACCCGATCCACCGTTCCGCAACAGGAAATCCAAGGCCCACTCCGGCGCGCCGAAGGTCACCGCGGCGGTTTCCTCCACCGGATAGGCCGCCGCGTGCTGGCGCCGGAACTGCTCGCCCAGGTCCACGTAGACATAGGCCGGGTCCCAGTCCATCAGCCCGCGGGGGCTGCTGGCGACCAGGACAAAGCGGTCCTCGCCGATGGCCTCCACGGCGATTTGCCCGTCCGGGCGGGAGCTATAGGAAAGGGCCACATCGATCAGGCCGCTGGTCAGCCAGCGGGCCAGATCCTCGGCGCTGCCCGGCCAGCACGACAGGGCGATTTCCGGGCGCGCCTGACGGGCACGGGCCACCCAGGGGGACACCAAGCCCTGCCACAAGGCCGCCTCGCAGCCCATGTTGCACACCCCGGAAAAGCCCCTTGGCAGGGCGATGTCGTTTTGCGCCACCTGCCACAGCTGGAGCATCATTTGCGCATAACGCTGAAACTTGAAGCCCTCGGCGGTGAGCTCGGCACCGGCTTTGTTGCGTTCCAACAGCCGGTGGCCCAACTCGCTTTCCAGGGCATCCAATCGGGTGGTGACCGTGGACTGGGTGACGTTCAGACGGGCCGCCGCCCGGTTCAGATTGCCCGCGTCCACCACTTCCAAAAAGGTGCGCAAAAGAACCGTGTTCATGGCCGTGCCTGTCCCTGGCTCTCCGTCTTCTCCCGCGCGATTTCCTCGAACAGCCAATCGCGGAAGGCCCGCACCATGGGTTTGTCGGCCTTCGCTTCGGGATAGACCAAGTAGTAGCAGAACGCGGTGGCCTGGGACACCGACTTGGGAAACGGCCGGACCAGGCGGCCGCTGCGCAGGTCACCGCTCGCCAGGGCGCCGTTGACCAGGGCCACGCCTTGGCCGGTGATGGCCGCTTCCACCGCCAGGCTTTCCGAGCTGAAGCGCGGCCCCCGGTCCACATCCACCTCCGTCACGCCGGCGGCCTGAAGCCACATGTGCCAGTTGGGGGCCGCCTGCATCTCGTACTTCCAATCCACATGCAGCAGGGTATGGCGGCACAGATCATCGGGCTTGCAAAGGGCCGGCCCCTTTTTCAGCAGTGAGGGGCTGCAGACGGGAAAGGTCACCTCCTCCATCAGGCATTCCGAGACCAGGTTGCGGTAACGCCCCCGGCCATAGCGCAGGCCCAGATCCACCCCGCCGCCGACGAAATCGGCCAGGCGGTCCGTGGCGTCCAAGCGCAGGTCGAACTCGGGGTGGCGCGCGCTGAAACGATCCAGGCGCGGCAGCAGCCACTTGGCGCCGAAGGAAGGCGCCACGCTGACGGTCAAAATGCCGGTTTTGGTCGCTGCCGTCATGGCCGCCACCGCGGCGGCCAG
>JANQKX010000700.1 GCA_028280915.1 Kiloniellaceae bacterium | reverse complement strand
CATCATCGAAGCGCCCATGGAGCGGCGCTTGCGCCAGGAGCTGGAAAACGCCGATGTAACCGGCTATACGATCCTGCCGGTGCTCGGCGGCTCGGGACGGTCCGGGTCCTGGAGCCGGGAGGGTCAGGTCGGCAGCGCAGGCGGCATGATACAGGTGATCTGCATCATCCGGCCCGAGAGGCTGGAAGGCCTGCTCAAAAGCCTGTTTGCGGTGGTCGAACGGCACATCGGCGTCATTACCGTGAGCGATTGCGAAGTGCTACGCGCCGAACGGTTCTAAGCGGCAACATCAAGTCAAACCCACGCCTCTGTTGCTTTGGAAGAGTGCCATGGTTCAACCGATGGCTCGGTCTGGAGCAAAGAACACCGCAAACCATCGACAATCCGTTCGGCACAAGATTGTCACCCATGTCTTAGGTACAAAATGTTACCTATCTCTCCGGTATGGACAAACCATGTGACGAGAATGGACCCTGGAGAAATGGCGCGCCCGGCAGGATTCGAACCTGCGACCCCCGGATTAGGAATCCGGTGCTCTATCCGGCTGAGCTACGGGCGCTCTTCAGGTTTCGTCGGGCTTGACCGGCCGCGCGGGACGGAAAAGCCAGGAGATGTCGCTTAGTTGTTTAGTCCGACCGGCCTAATTTCTCAAGGTATCTTCTGCGGGCTTAGAAGCGGGGCGTGTAGATCATGTCGCCTTCCGTCATGCGGTTGTCGGTGCAGGCGATGACCACGTCGGGCAGGGTTTCTTGCTCCAGGTCGACCGCGCCGCATTTTTTGAGGGCGTTGCGCAGGTCCGGGTTTTTGCCAAGATATTCCCAAACGACCCTGAGACAATGAACGTTATGGGATCCCTCGGGTGCAAATCCCGTGACAAGGCCTGACAAGTAGGTCGGCGTCGCCCGCTCGGAACCATAAAGGAAAGTGGCGAAAAGGCTGCGCCCAACCCCCTGTTCGCGCTCGTAGACCACGATACGGTTGAAGCCTTCGATCACGATGCCGTTGTACTTCAGAGTGGCGGGCAGCATGAAGGTGGTGTTCAAGCGGCGCTCGATCGTTTTGCTGAACCAATGCCCGTCTTTGCGGTGCACGCGCACCAGCGACCGCCAAAACAAGTTTCGGGCCGGATCGGGGACGGCGTAAGTGTGATAATAGCCCTCGTGCGCTTCCAATACGGCCTGATCCGTTGATGTGGTGGCGATGAGAGTTTCGATCGTCCGCTCAAGAGAGCTCTTTTCCGCCCGCAGGCGCGGCGGCCGCAGGCGAATGAGTTCCCGGAAATCGGTGCTGTTCATGAGAATTTCATGATCGTCCAAGCCGAAAAAGTCGCACAGGCGGCGCAGGCTCGACAGGGACGGACGGGCGTGGCCATTCAGGTATTTGTTCAGCTGTTGCCGGTTGAACCCCGCGCGTCGGCAGATGTCCGAGGTGGATTTGCCATAGCTGCACAATAGCCGCAGATTCTCTGACAGGTCGTCAATTGCCATATAATTTATGCCACTTTATGCCATTCAACGGCGGCTAGCATAACATGACCGTGCGAATCTGGCTGTTCAATTTTTTGTACCTTCCTATCTTAGGTTTCCTCAATGGATGCCGACGACAAATCACCAAAAAGGGAGGTCCTGAAGAAATGTTGTTGCACTCTGATTTCCGGCCCAAACCGTTATCATTCGTTCGATCCGCCCTGTTCGGGGTCGCCTTGACCGTGGGGGCTGCTGCTGCCGGCGCGCCCGCTGTCGCCGCCGAGCAACTGCGCATGGCCGTGCCGTCCGACCCGGGTTACCTGGACCCGGCCTATTGGGGCTCGACGGTGGATCAATTCCTCATCGACAACCTTTACCCGCGTTTGGCCAAATACGCCCCCGACGGGAAGGAGTGGAAGGTGGAGCTGGCGGATGCCAAATCCATCGACATGTCCGATCCCATGAACATTGTCTTTGAGTTGAAGCCGGGCATCATGTGGGCCGGCGGTTACGGCGAGCTCACCGCGGAAGATGTGAAATATTCCTTTGAGCGTCACCTGGACCCGGATCTGGAATCCTCCCTCGCGCCCGAGTTCAGCTCCCTTGAAGAGGTGGAGGTGACCGGCAAGTATACCGGCATCATCCGTCTGAAAGAACCCTCCGCGACCCTGTGGGCCTCCACCTTGGTCTCCACGGGCGGGGCCATCATCTCCAAGGCCGCGGCCGAGGAAGCGGACGGCTATTTCGAAGCGACCCCGGTGGCGACCACGGGCCCCTACCGCCTGAAGGAATTCGAGCCGGGTAACAAGCTGGTCTTGGAGCGGAACCCCGACTGGACCGGCGAAACCGGTGATTTTGACGAGATCGTGCTCCTGCCCATCGGTGACGAAAACGCCGCCGAGCTGGCTTTTTCCGCCGGCGAGATCGACTTCATGCGCCACTCGGCAGGTAACTTCGATACGCTGAAAGCCAATCCACCGGCCGACAGCGAGATTTTCATGGTTCAGTCCATCGACCCCATATGGCTGGGCATCACGGCCAGCCATGAAAAGCTGCAAGACCAACGGGTACGTAACGCCATTCAATTGGCCATCGACGTGCCGACGATCCTGCAGGCCACCTCGGGCGGCTACAGTAAACAGGCCACCGGTATCGTGGCCGAGGGGCTGCCCGGCTACCGCGCCGGCAAGGAGCTGAAGCGGGACGTGGACAAGGCCCGCGAGCTGTTGGCCGAGGCTGGTGCCGATGGCCTGAACGTGCGGCTGGATTATGTGAACACCACCGAACGCAACACCGCGGCGCAAATCATCCAAGCCAACCTGGCCGAAGTGGGCATCACCCTTGACCTGAACGCGCAGGATGAGGGGACCTTCTGGAACATCGACGAGGCCAAGGCCGCCGACATGCAGATGCACCTCAAGGCCTGGACCGGCAATCCGGAAGGCTTTTATACCCTGCAGTATTTCGTCGGCGACCAAATCGGCGTCTGGAACTGGGAAGCTTATCAGGACGATGAATACGAGCGGCTTCTGGAAGAGGCGCGCGTGACCCAGGATGCGGCAGCCCGGGGCGAAATCTACGAAACCATGCAGCAGATGCTGGAGGATTCGGGGACCTTCTTGTTTATCGCCCAAGACCCCTATGTGGTGGTGCACCGCAAGGGCATGGTGCCGGGCATCCTGCCCGACGGGCGGCCCGTTTTCCACGCCTTCAAAAAGGCCGAATGATCTGTGCGGGTGGGTGCCCATGGCGTGGTGCCCACCCATCCCGCTTTTTTTAAGACCCCGTTCCCGCCCACTCCGAGAAAGGGAGAACCCTCATGTTTGCCTACGTGGTCAGGCGCATTGGCTTGGGTTTCCTGGTTCTGATCCTTGCCATCTCGTCCCTCTACATCCTGGTGCAAGCCGCCCCGGGTGATCCCGCCAGCGCCATGCTGGGGCCGCGCGCCACGCCGGCCATCAAGGAGGCCTTTCGTGAACGTCTCGGCCTGGATCAGCCCTTGCCGGTGCAGATCGTCAAATATCTGTGGAGTGTGGCGCAAGGGGATCTGGGTACGGACCTGAAAAGCAAACAGCCGGTGTGGAACACCCTGGCGATCCACCTGCCGCGCACCATCGAGCTTCTGGCCGCCGCCATCGTGATCGCCGCCGGATTTGGCATCCCCTTGGGCTGCATGGCCGCGGTACGGCGCAATTCGGCCTTCGACCGCATCGTCGGAGTGCTCTCGGTTAGCATTATCGCCGTGCCCGCTGTGGTGATCGCCATTTACGGCATGTTGATTTTTTCCGCCGGCCTGGGCTGGCTGCCCGCGATCGGCGCCGGCGAGGACGGCGGCATCTTGAGCATCCTGCACCACTTGATCCTGCCCGCCATCGCCGTGGGAATCGGCTGGGTGGGCTACCTGGCCCGGCTGGTGCGCGCCTCTATGATCGAGGTTCTCTCGGCCAACTATATCCGCAACGCCCGGGCCTTCGGCTTGAAGGAACGCTGGATCATCTACCGCTATGCCCTGCGCATCGCCGTGGCGCCCACGGTGACCGTGCTGGGCATCGGCGTGGGCATCATGCTGGGCAGCGCGGTTTTCGCCGAGATCGTTTTTGCCCGCCCGGGCATTGGCAAGCTCATGTATGACGCGGTGATCCTGCGCAACTACCCAGTCACCCTGGGCGCGGTTTTGGCCGCCACCTTGATCCTGATCGTATCCACCACCCTGTCGGATATCCTGAACGCCATCATCGATCCCCGCTTCAAGGAGTCAGGCGAATGACCCAGCCAGCCATCGACTCCCCGGCCGCGGCCCCGCAGACCCGCGGCGGTTTTTGGCGCTTGCTGCGCGACCCCATGGGCGCGGTCGGCTTGACCATCGTGGTGGCCCTCATTTTATCCGCGGTTTTCGCCCCCTGGCTCGCCCCCTATGACCCGGCGGCCATCAACGTGCCGATCAAGCTGCAGCCGCCGTCCTGGGACCATTGGCTGGGCACCGATCAATTGGGCCGGGACGTGCTCTCCCGCGCCCTCTATGGCGGCCAGATCGCCCTGGGGGTCGCCCTGGTGTCCACCTGCCTGGCGGTGGGCATCGGTATGATCCTGGGCATGGCGGCCGGTTTCGGGCCGCGCTGGCTGGATAACATCATCGTCCTTTCCTTCGATACGGTGCGGGCCTACCCGGTGATTATCCTGGCGCTCGCCGTGGGCCCTATTTTCGGCGCCGGCATCGTCACCATCATCGGTATCCTGGTGGCCACCTCCATCCCCTATTATGGTCGCATCGTGCGCACCTCGATCATCTCCGCCGCTAAGTCGGAGTATGTGGAGGCGCTGCTGGCCATGGGCATGAGCCGCACGCGCATCGTGGTGCGCCACATTCTACCCAACATCATCGGGCCCATCCTCATCCTGGCCTCCATGGACATTCCCACCTTCATTGCCGCCGAGGCGGGCCTGAGCTTCCTCGGCGTGGGGGTGAAGCCGCCCACTTCCAGCTGGGGGCTGATCCTGGACGATGGTTACAAATTCATCCGCCAAACCTCCTGGCTGGTGATCGCCGGTAGCGTGCCTCTCATTCTCGCGACCCTGGGATTCACCTTCCTGGGCGAGGCCTTGCGCGACACCTTCGATCCCAAGCTGCGCAAGGAGGTGTGAGGCCATGACCGAACCTTTGTTGCAAGTGGAAGAGTTGGCCGTGCGGTACGGCCCCGTTCCGGCGGTGAACTGGGTGTCCTTCGAGCTGGAACGTAACCAGGTTCTAGGCGTGGTGGGCGAGAGCGGCTCGGGCAAGTCGACCATGATCTGGGCTCTGACCCGGCTCCTCCCCGAGGCCGCCCATATTTCCAGCGGCGCGGTTTGGTTCGATGGTCAGGACCTGCTCCGGCTCGAACAAGATGCGCTGCGGGCCCTGCGCGGCACACGCATCTCCTACATTTCACAAGATCCCTTGAGCGCCCTGACTCCCTCCTTGACTATCGGCCGGCAGATGATGGATGTGCTCTACCGGGAGCCTTGGTCGCAAAAGGAAAAATGGGCCAGGGCGGTGGATGCCCTGGATTGGGTGAGCCTGCCCGATCCGCAAGGGCGCATGCACATGTACCCCTATGAGCTTTCCGGCGGTCAGCGGCAGCGGGTGTCCATTGCCATGGCCCTGATGCTGGCGCCGGACCTAGTCCTGGCGGACGAACCTACCACGGCATTGGATGCGACGCTCGAGGTGGAAATCCTCGCGCTCTTGCGCCGGCTGCAAGAGGAAACGGAAAGCTCGGTCGTCTTTGTGACACACCATTTGGGCGTTGTTTCCAGCCTCTGTGATGACGTCCTGGTGATGAACAAGGGCGACGTTCGGGAAGCCGGAAAGGTGTCACGGGTATTCACCGATCCCCATGACAACTACACCCGCATGCTCTTGCGCTGCGATCCGGCCCGGATCGAACAGTCGACCCGGCGCTTGCCCACCATGGCCGATGATCTGGATGCGGAAGTTCCCATCTATCAGGGCCCGGCTGACCGGATCAAAACAGCCGATGCGCCGGTGCTGGAGATCGAGAACCTGTCCGTCACCTTCAAGCGCAGCACGGGTCTGCCGTCGTGGCTGGGCGGCCAGGTTCAAGTGATCGATGCGGTGCGCGACGTGAGCCTCTCGGTTCAGCGTGGGGAGACACTGGCCATCGTCGGCGAAAGCGGATCGGGCAAGACCACCCTCGCGCGCTGCATTTTGGGTCTGACCCGGCCCAAATCCGGTTGCATCAAGGTGGCCGGATTGACCATGAATAGGAGGAATCGGGACATCCTGCGCCAGGTCCGCGCCAAGACCGCCATGATGTTCCAGGACCCCACCGGATCCCTCAGCCCCAGGGTCACGGTCGGCGAACAGGTGGTGGAGCCTTTGATCGTTCAAGGCATCAAGGGCGTGAACCTGCGCAATCGGGCGTTGGAGCTTTTAAGTCAAGTGGGTCTGGGTCCGGAGTTTGCCGGCCGCTACCCCCATGAACTCTCCGGCGGTCAAGCCCGGCGGGTGGGGGTGGCCCGCGCCTTGGCCTTGGAGCCGGAGTTGATTATCGCCGACGAGCCCACCGCCGGCCTTGATGTATCGATCCAGGGGGATGTGCTGAACCTCTTGAACCAGGTTCAGGAAAGGGCCGGCGTGGCCATTCTGATTATCACCCACAACATGAGCGTGGTGCGGCACTGCGCCGATCGGGTGGTGGTCCTGCTCCAGGGCCAGGTGGTGGAAACCGGCGCCGCCGCGGATCTCTTTGCCCGCCCCGCCAACGACTACACCAAGGCCCTGATCGCCGCCGCGCAGCATCAGCTGCCCGAAGCGGCGTTCCAGGAGTGAGCCATGACCGAGCTTGAGCTTTGTTACCTGCCGGTCGTTCGGCAACAGGCGCTGTTTCGCAAAGGCGAGCTGTCGCCGGTGGAGGTCCTGCGGGCCCAGATCGAGCGTTGCGAATCCGTGGAGCCGGCCTTGAACGCCTTTACCCATACCTTTTTTGAGCAGGCCATGGCGCAGGCCCGGGCGGCGGAGGACCTTTTCGCCAAGCGGCCCGATGAGGCCCGCCCGCTCGAGGGGGTGAGCGTCGCCATCAAGGACGAGATGCCGGTGATGGGCCAGCCC
>JANQKX010000692.1 GCA_028280915.1 Kiloniellaceae bacterium | reverse complement strand
GTGCAGGGGGTTCATGATGGCCGAGGTCATGCCCGAGCCCGCGGCCATGGCCAGGAAGATGGCGTTCAGGCTGTGCCGGTTGGGCAGACCGAAGCTGATGTTCGAGGCGCCGCAGGTGGTGTTGACGCCCAGCTCCTCGCGCAGGCGGCGCACGATGGCAAAGGCCTGCTTACCGGCGCCGCCCAGGGCGCCGATGGGCATGACCAGGGGGTCGACCACCACGTCGGTGGCCGGGATGCCATAGTCCTGGGCCCGGTGCACGATCTTCTTGGCCACCTCGAAGCGCACGTCCGGGTCTTCGGAAATGCCGGTCTCGTCGTTGGAAATGGCCACCACGGCGGCGTCGTATTTCTTGACCAGAGGCAGGACCACCTCGAGCCGTTCTTCCTCGCCTGTCACCGAATTGACCAGGGCCTTACCCTTGTAGACCTCCAGGCCCGCTTCCAGGGCCGCGACGATGGAAGAGTCGATGGACAGGGGCACGTCGGTCAGGGACTGCACCAGCTGGACGGTCTGGGCCAGGATCGCCGGCTCGTCGGCCAGAGGAATGCCCGCGTTCACGTCCAGCATGTGGGCACCGGCGGCCACCTGGGCCAGGCAATCGGATTCCACCGTGCTGAAGTTGCCGGCGGCCATTTCGGCGGCCAGCTTCTTGCGCCCCGTCGGGTTGATGCGCTCGCCGATGATGCAAAAGGGCTGATCAAAGCCGATCACGAGCTCCTTGGAATGGGAGCTGACAAGGGTCTTGGCCATGGGGAAAAGGAACTCCTTAAACTTGGTGTGACATCGTCTGGTCTGTTGTCGGGGTCTGGTCTGTTGTCAGGGTCTGGTCTGTAGTCAGGTACTTTTCTCGGTCCAATTCGAGGTGGAGCCCTTAACATGAATTAGCGCCGATCTTGCCGGCCAAAGCTGATGCCCGCGCGACCTTTTTTGCCCCGATCGCGCTCTCATGGCAGCGGCAACCTAATTAATTGATCTCGCGGTGAACGACAAAGCCTTTTCCATTTTTGTTGATGGAAAAATCGCCGTCGGCCACCGCGTAGGTCCAGGCCGCCGAGCGGCGCAGGCCGCCCAGAGGGTAGACATGCACCCGGCGGATGCCGCAAGCGGGGTCCTGATGCTGGTACACGGCCAGGTCCATGATCAGCTGATCCGGCGTGCTGATCTTCATCAGCTTGGTGATGTTGCGGGCCTGGCGGGTCAGGAAGCGCATGGACGGGCCGACGCCGCAGGCCTTGGCATGGTTGATCAGGGTCTTGATGGTGGCCAGCCCCGGCACGCCGATGTGGATCGGCAGTTTGTTGCCGTCCGCCTGCAGGGCCTTGTCCCAGGCGATGATGGGGGCGGCCTCGAAGCAGAACTGGGTGGCGATATAGACCGCCGCGCCGGTGCGCTCGGCAAAGGCGTTTTTCCACGCCAGGGCCTTCTTGATTTCCTCATCGGAAATGTCCGGGCTGCCCTCTGGATGGCCGGCCACGCCGATGCGGCGGATGCCGTGCTTGTCGAACAGGCCGGTCTCCAGCAGCTCCATGGAGCTGGTGAACTCGCCCAGGGGATTGGTCACGGCGCCGCCCAGGGCGACGATCTCTTCCACGCCCACCTCGCCTTGCAGACGCTCCAGGTTGCTCTCCAGGTCGCGCCGGCTGGGGATGGAGCGGGCGGCGAAGTGGGGCAGGGGCTCGAAGCCCTCGTCCTTCAGGCGCCGCGCGGTCTTGATGGTGTCGGCGAAGTCGGAGCCGGGCAGGAAGGTGACCGCCACCTTGGCGCCGGGGCGCAGATGCTCCCGGTAGTCGGGGATCTTAAGCGCCGAGCCCGGCGTGGTCTCCAGGGTGAAGCCGGAAACGAAATCGATGATCTGTTGTTTGCTGTCCGCCGACATGGGGGAGTTCCTTTAGGGGGCCTATGGGTAACTTACAGGTGAAGTCGTTGCTTACCGGTGCGGAGAGGGCCGAGGTGCCGGGGTCAGGCCGAGGCCCGGCCGCCGTTGGCGATCAGGCCCTTCAGCCGTTCATTGTCGTAGTCGCTGTGCAATTGATCGGCGGCCTTTTGCGCTTCGGCTTCCAGGTCGTCGCCACAGTCCGTGGGCTCGCCCCGGCGCCATTCCGCCAGGTAGGAATCCGTGTCCCTGAGGTCGGCTTTCATGGCCGCCATGTCGATGGCCTTTTCAAAGCGCTCGTCCAACTGGCGCTTGGCGTTCTTGCGGCCCGCCTTGACGATGACCTGGGCGGGAATGTCCCGCCAATAGACGATGGTTAGTTTGGCCATTGTGCTTTTGTCTCTCTCGTTTCCAGGTTTTCAGGGTCTTCCGGCCCCGCCATGAAGTGGTGCAGCTCGCCATAGCCGGTCAGGCGGTATTCAAAGGCCAAGCCCAGCTTTTCCGCGGCCCGTACCGCTTGATCGCGCAGGCTATCGTCTTCCGTTTGCGCCAGATAAACCAGCTTGGTGTAGTTGCCGAAATAAAGCGGCAGCAGTTCGGGGTGCTTATCGATCCCCATGCCCTGCATGATCAAGCGGTCGAAGTGGCGCACCAAGTAATCGGTCAGGTAAAAGCAGGTGAGGTCGTCTTCGGCTGCCTGGGCAAAGGCCTCGTTACCGCTGAAAAAGGCATAGCAGTGGGGGCCGTCGATGCGCTCCACGCCTTCTTCCTCCAGCACCTGGTCCAAGAGCCCGCCGGTGCCACAGTCCCCATAGGCGACCAGGATGCGGTCGTATTCGTTGCGGGCCGCACGGATCTTGCCGCGCACGCCCTCGGGAATGCGCTCCGGGTGATTGTGCCAGATGGCCGGCAGGCAGGTGAGGCTCAGATGGTCCCAGTTATTCAGGCGGATGAGCGCGACGATTTCCCGCGCCAAAGCACCGCAGGCAATCAACAAGGTCCGCTCGCACGGGGCAGGTGACACCGCAGGGGGCATCGTTCCAATCCTCACGCCTCATGAGAAAACGCTTAAGAGGCGCCCATCTGATTATGTTTGCGTTGCACGAACTCTTTCGCGGTCTCCACGGCGACCGCCGCGTCGCGGCAATAGGCATCGGCGCCGATGGCTTCGGCGAAAGCCTCGTTCAAGGGCGCGCCGCCCACCAGCACGATGTAGTCGTCACGAATGCCTTGTTCCTTCAAGGTTTCGATGACCACTTTCATATAGGGCATGGTGGTGGTGAGCAGGGCCGACATGCCCAGGATATCGGGCTTGTGCTCCTCCAAAGCCTCCAGGTAGTTCTCCACCGGATTGTTGATGCCCAGGTCAAAGACATCAAAACCGGCGCCTTCCAGCATCATGGAAACCAGATTCTTGCCAATGTCGTGAATGTCGCCCTTGACCGTGCCGATGACCATGCTGCCCACCTTGGGCGCGCCGGTTTCGGCGAGCAGGGGACGCAGGATGACCATACCGGACTTCATGGCGTTGGCCGCCAGCAGCACCTCGGGCACGAACAAAATGCCGTCGCGGAAGTCGATGCCCACGATGCGCATGCCCTCGACCAAGGCCTTGGTCAGAACATCATAAGGCACCCAACCCCGCTCCAAGAGGATATTGACGCCTTCTTCGATTTCCTCCTTGAGGCCATCGTAGAGGTCGTCGTGCATCTGCTGCACCAACTCGTCGTCGTCAAGCGTACTTAGATCAAGGTCGTCTTCGTCAGACATGGCCAAATCCCCATAAAAAATACGCCCGGGACACCGCGCGTGCAGTCTCCTATTTCCAACCAACGCCCTATGCCCGGCTGTTTTGTCAGCGACCGGTCCTGGCTGAATAGCGACAAAGCTTTTTTATGGAGGATTATTAATGGAATAGGGCGGAAATCACCCCAAGAACACCAGGCAAATGAACGGATATCCTAGCCGAAACCCACGTCCGTTCAGGTAACTCATTTTAACCAATTGAGCGTTCAATCTGAATGAAAAAGTGACATTTTTTACAGTAATTTATTGTGAAAAATATTATTTTCCACTAAATTATGAGGATTTCCTTGTGTTGTCGCCTGGAGCCTTCTATTTGTGAGCTGCCGGAAATTGCATTAATCGTTTTTTTGGTTCTGAATGGCGTTTAGCCGGGCCCTCGGTTTGATGTGGCGGCGTTTGGGGCATAGTTTAGAGGTAGGGTCGGATGATGGATGGTGCCATGAACCAAACAGCCGAGAACCAAACAGTCGACCGCCCCGGGTCGGCCCCGGGAGGGGGGGAGGGACCCGCCGGGTCGCAGGCCCTGGTCTCCCGTCAAGAGCTCGAATCGGCGGTGGTGCGCTTTGCCGGCGACTCGGGCGACGGTATGCAGATCACCGGCGGCCAGTTCACCCTGTCCACGGCCCTGTCGGGCAACGACCTGGCCACCTTTCCCGACTTTCCCGCGGAAATCCGCGCGCCGGTGGGCACCACCTTTGGCGTCTCCGCCTTTCAAATCAATTTCGGCGCCCGGGTGATCAAGACCTCCGGCGACCGCCTGGATATCCTGGTGGCCATGAACCCGGCCGCCTTGAAGGTCAACTTGGCCGATGTGCAGCCCGGCGGGCTGATCCTCTTGGACAGCGGCGCCTTTAATGCCCGCAACCTGACCAAGGCCGGCTATGAAGAGGACCCGCGCACGGACGGCAGTCTGCAGGGCTTCCGGGTGTTCCAGGCCGACATGTCCCAGCTGACCCTGGACGCGGTGAAAGAACTGGGGCTGAGCAAAAAAGAAGGCCTTAGGTGTAAAAACATGTGGGCCCTCGGTTTGGTCTATTGGATGTTCGGCCGGGATCGGGCCCCGACCCACGCTTGGCTGAAACAGAAGTTCCAGGCCCAGCCCCTCATCGCCATGGGAACGGTCACCGCCTTGGACGCGGGCCATGCCTTTGGCGAAACCGCCGAGGTGGGGGCCGAACTTGGTGCCTTTTCCGTGCCGCCCGCGGCCATCCCGCCGGGGCTTTACCGCAATGTCACGGGGCAGGAGGCCATGGCCCTGGGCCTGGTGGCCGGCGCCGAAAGCGCCCAGCTGCAGCTGACCTTCTGTTCCTATCCCATCACTCCGGCCTCCGGATTGCTGCACGCCCTGGCCGGCATGCACGACATGGGGATCGTCACCTTTCAGGCCGAGGACGAGATCGCCGCCGTCTCCGCCGCCATTGGTGCGTCTTACGGCGGGGCCTTGGGGGTGACCTCCAGTTCCGGGCCGGGCGTGGCGCTGAAAACCGAAGCCCTGGGGCTGGCGGTGGCGGCCGAGTTGCCCTTGGTGGTGGTCAACTCCCAGCGGGCGGGGCCCTCCACCGGCATGCCCACCAAGACCGAGCAGTCGGACTTGTTTCAATCTGTCTACGGCAGAAACGGGGACACCCCCTTGGCGGTGCTGGCGGCCCGCTCGCCGGCGGACTGCTTCGAGGTGGCCATGGAGGCGGTGCGCATCGCGGTCAAGTACATGACCCCGGTCATCCTGTTGAGCGACGGCTATGTGGCCAATGCCGCCGAGCCTTGGTGCCTGCCCGAGGTGGCCGATCTGCCCCGCTTCCCCACCCGGTTCCACCGGGACCCGGAGACCTTCCAGCCCTTTGCCCGCGACCCGGAAACCCTGGCGCGACCTTGGGCGCCGCCGGGCACGCCAGGCCTGATGCACCGCATCGGCGGGATCGAGCGCGCGGAGGGCAGCGGCAACATTTCCTACGATCCGCAAAATCACCAGCGCATGACCGACCTGCGGGCGGCTAAGATCGACGGTATCGCCCATGACGTGCCGGCCCAAGCCGTGGAGGCCGGGCCGGAGACGGGCCGCCTGGCGGTGGTCGGCTGGGGCTCCACCTTCGGGCCCATTTCCCGGGCTGTGGACAACATCAACCAAGCGGGTGACATCGCCGCCGAAAGCCAGGTTTCCCATATCCACCTACGCCACATCTGGCCGCTGCCCCGCAACATCGACGGGCTGCTGTCCGGCTTCGACCGGGTCCTGGTGCCTGAGATGAACCATGGCCAGTTGGTGCAGCTGCTGCGAGGCCGCGGCCTGGCCAACGTGGAAGGCCTGTCCAAGGTCACCGGCAAGCCCTTCATGATCAGCGAGCTGGAAGCGGCCATTCAGGAGCAATTGGAGACAACGTCATGACCGTCCAGCAGAACCTGGCGGGCGCCGCCAAACCCACGGCCAAGGATTTCGCCACCGATCAAGAGGTGCGCTGGTGCCCGGGCTGCGGCGACTATGCCATCTTGAAGGCCATGCAAAAAACCTTGGCCGACGAGGGCGTGGACCCGGAAAAAACGGTTTTTGTCTCCGGCATCGGCTGCGCCGCACGCTTTCCCTATTACATGGAGACCTATGGCTTTCATACCATCCATGGCCGCGCCCCGGCCGTGGCCACGGGCGTGAAACTGGCCAATCCCGACTTGGACGTCTGGGTGATCAGCGGCGACGGGGATGCCCTATCCATCGGCGGCAACCACCTGATCCATGCCTTGCGGCGCAACGTGGATCTGCAGATCCTGCTATTCAACAACGAGATCTACGGCCTGACCAAGGGGCAGTATTCGCCCACCTCCCGGGCCGGCACGCGCACCCCCTCGAGCCCAGGCGGCTCCATCGACCGGCCTCTGTCGGCGGGGGCCTTGGCGCTGGGCGCCGGCGCCAGTTTTTTCGCCCGCGCCGTGGATACCCAGCAAAAGCCCCTGTCC
>JANQKX010000685.1 GCA_028280915.1 Kiloniellaceae bacterium | reverse complement strand
AACACCACCCGTCGCCCCTTTGAGGGATAAAGAAAACCCGCGTCTTGCGCCTGGCGCGCCTGCAAACGGGCGTTCGTGGGCACCCGATTGGGGTCCTTGATCACCACCACGGACCGCGCGGCCATATCGTGCAAGGCCTGGTGGCGCTCCGTGATGAGAATCCAGGCCAGGGAAAGCCAGCCCACAAACATCTTGAGGAGCCCGCGAAGGCCCGCCCGCAACAGCCCCAGATTGACATGGCGGCGCGCGCACTGGACCCGGAGGCCGAGCAGGTGCTGGCCAATGGTGGCCCCGGTGAAAGTGACCAACAGGGGCTCGATGGCCAGCATCAACACGATCACGACGGCGAATTTGGCACCCCCATGAATTTCCATGGGCGCCACCAGATTGATGGTCACGAAAAACAGGGTGATCAGAAACACGCTGTCGATCAGAACCGCCTGCACCCGGCGCAGCAGGGTTGGGTAAAAAATCCCCGCGGCCGGCGCCTGCCCGGCCTCAGGGACGGTATTGTGCTCGCTCATGGTCCGACCCTCCCCTTTGCCTCGACAAGATAGCGGCCAGGACAAAAATCCTGCGCCGTCACTATCTTTTATTCAGTTTTCAGGGGGATTACTACTATATATTGCGCACGTAATGGTGCTTACCCAAGCCCAAAAAATCATCGCACCGCGATGTCACATACCCATGTGGTTCATGTGCATGTGCATGCGGTCGGCCAGGTCGCCCAGGATCCAGACGGTCCCGAGCACGATGATCAGGACCACGAGGGAGGTGAAGAGGATGAGGTCCAGATCCTCGCGCTTTTGCCGGCTGCGGTCGATGTGGAGGAAATAGCGCAGGTGGACCACCAGCTGCACCAAGCCCAGGATACCGACCACTGCCAAGGTGGTCACGGCGCCGAACATGCCGCCCAGGGCGACAAAAAAGGCGGCAACAGTCAGCACAACCGCCAAGACGAAGCCGGTCAGGTAGAGGCGCAGATCCCGGCGATAGGCGGCGTTTTTATCCATGGATCCAGCCTCCGAAATAGACGATGGAAAAGATGCCGACCCAGATCAGGTCCAGGAAGTGCCAAAAGAGGGCAAAGCGCATCAGCCGGGTCTTGACCTTGGTGACCAGGCCAAAGACCGAGAGCTGCAGCAGCAGGACCACCAGCCACAGGCAGCCCATGGTCACGTGCAGGCCATGCAGGGGCACCAGCCCGTAAAAGGCCGAGAGGTAGCCGCTGCGCCAGGGCGTGCCGCCCTGGGCCGCCATGGCGAGGAAATCGCGCACCTCCAGCACCAGGAAGGTAATTCCCAGAGCCAGGGTCACCAGCAGCCAGCCCACCAGGCGCGCCCGGCTTTGCTCGTACTTCAGGGCCAGGGAGGCCAAGCCGGCGGTCAGGCTGCTGACCAAGAGAGCGGCGGTCTGCAGGCCCAGGGAGGTGAAGTCGAACAGCTCCCGCGGGCCCGGGCCGCCCGCGGTGGCCCCGATCATGGTGATGTAGATGGCGAACATCAGGCCGAAGAAGACCAGATCGCTCATCAGGAAAACCCAGAAGCCGAAGATGATGATCTCGGACTTTTCGTGGTGCACGTCCGCGTGCCCGGGCAGGTTCAGGCCCGGGTGCAGATTGCTGTCTGCCTGGCTCATGCCGCCCGCCTGGTTCATACCCCCTGCCTGACTCATGCTTCCGCCCCCAGTTCGGTCTTCGCCCGCCCGGTGTTGGCCGGGTCATGCTCGTGATCCCGGTCCACCGGCGTGGCGTTTCTCACCCGCTCCAGCCAGGCCTCGTGATCCCGGCGCACCTCCTCGGCGGGGATGACCCTTTCATTGTCGATGTCAAAGCTCCAGACAATGACCAGCAGCAGCATGGCCAGGCTGGTCAGGCCCACCAGCCACCAGATCCACCACACCAGGGCGAACATCCAAACCCCGCTGAGCACGCACAGCAAAAAGCCCAGGGGCGTATTCTTGGGCACCTCGATATCCTCGTAGGTGCCGCTGGCCTGATAGGCCCGGCCCTCCACCTTGGCCATGGCGAATTCGTCCCGGGCCGTGACCTGGGGCAGCAGGGCATAGTTGTATTCCGGCGGCGGCGACGGAAGGGACCATTCCAGGGTGCGCCCGTCCCAGGGGTCGCCCAAGGGCACCCGGTTTTGATCCCGGTCGCGGATGCTGACGGCGAGCTGGGCCAGGATGGTGAAGAGGGCCGAGAGGATGCAGACCGCACCGATCACCGCCACGATCATGTAAGGCACGAAGGCCGGGTCCCCGTAGCTGAAGGACCGCCGGGGCATGCCCATCAGCCCGACGAAATAAAGCGGGAAGAAGGTCAGCATGAAGCCGACGATCCAAAGATAGGCGGACATACGCCCCAGCTTTTCGTTCAAACGGAAGCCGAAGGCCTTGGGGAACCAGTAGTTATAGCCCGCCAAAAGGCCGAAGAGCACGCCGGGGATCAACACGTTGTGGAAATGGGCCACCAGGAAAAGGGAGTTGTGCACCTGATAGTCGATGGTGGGATTGGCCAGGATCACGCCCGAAAGGCCGCCGATCACGAAGAGGACCAAAAAGCCGATGCCATAGATCATGGGCACGGAAAAGCGGATGCGCCCTCGGTACAAGGTGGCCATCCAGTCATAAACCTTAATGCCCGTGGGCAGGGCGATCAGCATGGTGGCGATGCCGAAGGCGGCGTTGATCAGCGCGCTCTGCCCCATGGTGAAAAAGTGATGCAGCCAAACGGTAAAGGACAGCACCGCGATGCACATGGTGGCGATCACCAAGGAAGGATAGCCGTAAAGGCGCTTGGCCGAATAGGTGGCGAAGACCTCGGAAAAAATGCCGTAGGCGGGCAGCACCAGAAGGTACACCTCGGGATGACCGAACAGCCAAAACAGATTGGCGTAGTTCATCATGTTGCCGCCCAGGTCGTTGGTAAAGAAGTGGAAGTCCATATAGCGGTCCAGCCCCAGCAAGAGGGCGGCGACGCTGAGCGGCGGTAAGGCGAAGATCATCAGAATGGCGGAACAGACCACGGTCCAGGTAAACAAGGGCAGCCGCATGAAGGTCATGCCCGGCGCGCGCATCTTATAGATCGTGGTGGCGAAATTTATGCCGCTGAGCGTGGTCCCCAGCCCCGAGACCACGATGGCCCATATCCAATAGTCAGGTCCCTCCCCCGGGTTGAAGGCGGCGCCGGTATAGGGCGGATAGGCCGACCAGCCGCCGGTGGAGAACTTGCCCACCACCAGGGACACCATCAAGATGGCGCCGCCGGCCACGGTCAGACCCAGGCTGACCTGGTCCATCACCGGAAAGGCCACGTCCCGGGCACCGATCTGCAGGGGCATGACATAGTTGATGAAGCCGGCCACGAAAGGCATGGCCACGAAAAAGATCATGATCGTGCCGTGGGTGCTGAACAGCTGGGCGAAGTGATCCGCGTGCAGGAAGCCACCGTCCAGGCCAAAGGCCTGCTGGGTGCGCATCAAGGCGCCTTCGATCACCCCGCGGCTGAACATCACCAGGGAAAAAACGATGTACATGATGCCGATCTTCTTGTGATCGGTGCTGGTCAGCCAATTCCGCCACAACGGCCCCCACAGACGGTAGCGGGTCAGCAGAAACACCCCCGCGACCGCCCCGAAAACGACCAGGCTGGCCGCGCCGCTGGCGATCGCCTCGTTGATGCTGGGCTCGCGGATGAAGGTGACGAAGGGAAAGGCGTCGAGGGTCAGGCGACCGAAGATGTCCTGCGGGGTCATTGCGCCGCCTCCTTCACGCCGGCCTCGAA
>JANQKX010000654.1 GCA_028280915.1 Kiloniellaceae bacterium | reverse complement strand
CTGGCCGGCTTCGGCATGACCATTGGCACCGTCTTCGGGCGGATCGCGGGCAAGGAGGCCGCCGCCTATGTCCAGTAGCGGGATCGCCGAGGCCCGGCGCCAGTTGGAGATCTGCAACGCCTGCCGCTATTGCGAGGGCTACTGCGCGGTCTTCCCCGCCATGATGCGCCAGCGTGTCTTTACCGAGGGCGACATCACCCAACTGGCCAACCTGTGTCACAACTGCCGGGGCTGCTATTACGCCTGCCAGTACACCGCGCCCCATGAGTTCGATTTGAACCTGCCCGCCGCCTTGGCCCGGGTGCGAACGGAAAGCTGGCAGGACTATACCTGGCCCGGCGTCTTTTCCCGCTGGTTTCAGAACAGCGGTGTCGCCATCGCAGCCGTTTGCGTCGTTGCCTTTGCGGTGCTGTTCTGGATGGTAAACGTGTTTCGCCCGGCCGGCGGCGACGGCTTTTATGCCGTCCTTTCCCATGCCACCATGGTCGCGGTCTTCACCCCGGCCTTCCTGCTGCCGCTGATGTCCGTGGCCCTGGGTCTCAAGCGCTATTGGTCGGCCATCGGCGGTGCGCCCCTGCGCCCGCGCCACCTGCTCACCGCCCTGCACGATGCTGCCACCTTGCGGAACCTCAACGGCGGCCAGGGCCAGGGATGCAACTTCGAACGGGAGGACCGCTTTTCCGACCGGCGCCGCCAGTTCCACCAGGCGACCCTTTGGGGCTTTCTCTTGTGTTTTGCCGCCACCGTTTCGGGTACGGTGATGCACTACCTCTTCGGCTGGGAAGCGCCTTACG
The DNA here is from genome assembly GCA_028280915.1 of Kiloniellaceae bacterium. GTDB lineage: Bacteria > Pseudomonadota > Alphaproteobacteria > Kiloniellales > Kiloniellaceae > JANQKX01. The sequence goes on along the minus strand of JANQKX010000654.1, from coordinate 3,874 downwards.
GCTTTTTCTCCCCGCCCAAGCTGCTCGGTGTCCCCGGCGGCATCCTGCTCACCATCGGCACCGGCGGGCTGGCCTGGCTGAAAACCCGGGCCGACCCGAAGCTGGGCGCCGCCAGTCTCTGGGGCGGCGAGATGGCCTTTGTGCTCCTCCTCTGCGCCGTCGCGGTGACGGGGCTGGCGCTCTATGCCGCCACCGGCACCGGCGCCGTTCCCCTCCTCCTGGCCCTGCACCTGGGCACCGTGCTGGCGTTCTTTCTGCTCACCCCTTTCAGCAAGATGGTGCACGGCTTCTACCGCTTCGCCGCCCTGGTGGCCGAGGCGCAGCGGAAGGAGCCTACGTAAACCGCGGCGCCTGCCCGGATCGAGGCGGGCAGGCGAAGCTGAAAGCAAGCGCGGGCTGGCGATAGCCCTGCCGCCCCTATCGTGGACCCCAAAAACAGGGGCAGGTGAATGCCGGAACCATCGGTTTTTTCTATCAATCCCCGCGCTTTTAACAGTTGGACCCGTAGAGTTTCATCCCAATATCCCTAAACAATCGGGCAGATTGACCTATCGTTCGTCTGCTCTTTCGCTTAGGCGACAAAACATCTGGGGATCGAAAACATGGCAAGCGTTCACAAGCAGGCACCCGATCGTGTGGGAGAAATGCCGCCGGCCGGCGGGCAATGGTCGCCGCGGCGCCGGTTTTTCTTTGTCACGGTGTTTTGCACGGCCTCTTGGTCAGGCCTGGCCGTCGCGGTCTTTTGAAGGCCACCCGACACTCTGGGTGTATTGGGACTGCAAAAAAAGAAATGCAACCAGCGCAGGGCGAAGTCACTTCCGCTTGCGCTGGACTTTCTGTTTTGCCTCGGCGCCGCCAAGTCCTCGAATTGAGGAGCGTTTGGAACGGGGTCCAACTGCGGATACCTGATTATACCAAGGAGCGTGGATAATGACCCATAGGGATCGCTTGTGGGAGGGTTCGGGTAGGAAACAAGCCGCAGGCGATGCCATTCATCGTCAAGGCTTGTTGACGCACTCCGAACCCTCCCACAAGCGACCGGAACGGCGGCTTTACAGAGCTTTCGGGCGGCGTTAGCCGATGCTTGTGATGAATGGCATCACGGCGCATCAGCTGCCTAGCCGAAAACTCTGTAAAGCCGTCCCTATGGGTCATTATCCACGCTCCTTGGTATTAAACCACGGCACAGTCTTCCGAAAGGCTGTCCGAATCCACGGCGGCACCATCGTCCCGTTGATAGGACCGGCGGTGTTCGTCGCCGATCTGCAATGATCCGGGCAGCCAGGAGTCGCTGGCCGCCATGCAGGGATCGTCTCCCATGGCGGCGGCCATAGGAGTGGTTGTGGCCAAATGAGGCTCTGCCGCCCCTGCCTTTTCGGCCGGGACGACCGCCCAGAAGCCGAGCGCTACCACAGTGAGACAGCTCACCGTGACCATCGTCTTGACCATGTCCTCTCTCCCAAAAAAAATCCGGTAGCGGCGTGATCCGGCGCCAAGGGATCGACCGCCCTCAGGCGATCAGATCCAACCGCCGGCCCCGTTTTCGGTCAACGGGGACCCGCCGGCGCGGAATCACCAGAAAATTCGGGCAGCCTTCCTGAGCCGAGGCGGGCTTCGGCGCGCCGTCAGGTGCCTCATGTCCGGTCGAAAAATGCCTCGGCGGCACGCGCCGCGCCCAAGTGCCCAACGCTGGTCGTACGGGTATTTGCGATATCATTGAATTTCCTCACGCCTGGTTTTCCCTGTTGATGGACAGATGGCGCTGGTGTTTGCGGGTATCAATTTGATCCGGCGGGATGCTTTGATAGGTATTCTCTATCGGAACCGCGGAGCGGCGCGTGCCGGGCCTTTCGCCGCCCTATCAGCCATTTGATTTTAATGAAAAAAATCAGTCGATGATGGCAACTTCCGGCAGCCTGACTTTGAGGATGCGGCGGAAAAGCGTCGCCAGGGCCTGGAACTCCTCCTTGCGGGCCGAATGGCGCCGCCAAACCATGCCGATCATGCGCGAGGGCGCCGGCTGGATCATTTCCCGCGCCGCCAACTGTTTGTCCTGCAAGACCTGGGCGCGCACGTAAAGCCAGGGGAAAAAAGAGATTCCCATGCCCATGCCCACCATTTGCCGCAGGGTATCAAGACTGGTGCCATCGTAGTCGAGGGACATCTGCGCGCCGAACTGATCGCAAAGGTCCCGCACCTGTTCATGCAGGCGGTGGCCCTGCTCCAAGGCGAGCACCGTTTCCCCTTTAAGGTGGGCCCGCTCGACGGCTTCGCAGGACGCCAGCGCGTGATCATGGCGGGCAACGACCCACAGGGGTTCTCGAAACAGGCGTTCACTCAACAGATCCGCGCCCGTCACCGGCAGGGGGAAGATCAGCATGTCCAGGTGGCCGTCATCCACGCCCTCGATGAGGGCCTGGGGCATGCCCTCGCGGACATAGAGCTTGAGATCCGGATGGGCCTTATGCAGGTCGGGCAGGACGTGGGGCAAAAAATAGGGGCCAAGGGAATGCAAGATGCCCATGCGAATGGTCCCGCCCAGGATGGACTGACCGTGCTTGGTAATATCGACGATATCCTTCACGTCCCGCAGCACGATCCGCGCCCGCGCCACCACTTCCTTGCCGAGGGGCGTGAGCAATACTTTCGCCCGGCTCCTTTCGATCAGCTGCACCCCCAGCTTCAGCTCCAGTTCGCGGATCTGCCCGCTCAGGGTGGGCTGGGTCACATTGCAGAACTCGGCGGCCCGGCGGAAATGCAAGGTCTCGGCAATGGCCACCAGATAGCGAAGCTGTTGAAGTGTAGGCATAGTTTTAAGCCGGGCCTTTCGGAAAAGCACGAGTCAGCACCAATCAAACGCCATAGTTAGATTGATGTATCCGATGACCTATTCAAGCTCTGCCTGGTTCCAATCTTGGACGGGTCCAATCTTGGAATAGGGGATTGGGAAAAAACACCCCTGGAATCCAGGTGATCGGAATCTCCTATCAAAGTCAGGTCCAAATGGGATTAGAGGCCGCTGGTCTGCGATACCACCTACTAGGCACACGCAACGGACCTGCGGGAAGATTTGATGAGGGTAACGGGATATGGGTCAATCAAAGGGAGGCGGGTAAAAGCCCCGAACTGGGAGATCTCCGGTCTCCGTCGGTCCCCAAAGGACGGAGCCCGGAACTACGAAGAGGGCGGAAATCCGGCCGTGACCATTAGGTCACAGGTGACCGTCAGGCCATCCCCACCATGGCCGGTGCAAAAATCCCTGCACCGATCTTCTCGCAGCCGACCATTTATTAACGCTCAGAATTGAACGGACAGAAGGCAAGACCGATGACCATGAAAAGCCGCTACCACGCTTTGGTTTCCAAGCATTTGGCGATCGAAAAGAAAATCGCCACCGAATTGAAACGTCCGCTCCCCGACGGATTTGCGCTCCAGCGGTTGAAACGGCAAAAGCTCATGTTGAGGGATCAGATTGAATCATGGGAACGGCTGGTCCACGCGGTCCGTCCCTACCGCACGCAAACCGCTTAGGAAAGGTCCTCTCACCACGGAATGTCCCGAAAAGCCAATCCCGGGACATTATCGCAGCGTCGCGCGCTGTACAGACTTCAGGGCCCCTTCCATGGAGGGGTCCTTCTTTTTCTGTTTTTAACAAGATGGATGACACGGCCATTGCGCGGGGAGCCTCTTTGCAGGAGACTCCCTCTCAAGCTTGCGCGACTTGAGGAAAAATACGCTTGGCCGCCCAGAACTGGACATCGGATTCCTGTAAATCGGATTCTCGGACTTCGGATTCTTGGAAGTCGGATGCTTGGAATTCGGATTTTTTGATCGGCGCCGCCATCGGCTCGGGCAACACGGGCCTGGCGGCGGA
>JANQKX010000633.1 GCA_028280915.1 Kiloniellaceae bacterium | reverse complement strand
GGTCGGTGGGCGGCAGCCAATTGGACCGGGCAAAGGGATTTGGCCTGCACGGCATTCAAGTGGATGGCCATGACCTATTCGCCGTGTCCGAAGCGGCGCGGGAGGCCATCGGTCGGGCCCGCGACGGCGAGGGCCCCAGCCTGATCCACGTGAAGCTCAACCGCTACTACGGCCACTTCGAAGGAGACGCGGTGACCTATAAGGCCCCGGACGAGGTTGATAAGGTCAAGGCGGAAAAAGACTGCCTGGAGATCTTCAAGCAACGGGTCCTGGAGGCGGCCTTGCTGGAGCCCGGCGATCTGGAGCAGATCGAAGCCGAGACCAAGGCCAAGATCGCCCAATGCCTGGCCAATGCCAAGGCGGGCGGATTGCCGACCCAGGCGGACCTGCTCACCGACGTCTACGTGAACTACTGATTTTGAGAGAGACCTGAACCATGCCGATGAAAAGCTATCGACAAGCCGTCAACGAGGCCCTGCGCCAGGAAATGGAGCGGGACGAACGGGTCATCCTCATGGGTGAAGATGTGGCCGGCGGAATGGGCGCACCGGGCGAAGACGACGCCTGGGGCGGCCCCTTGGGCGTTACCAAGGGCTTGATGCCCCTCTTTGGCCGGCACCGCGTGCTGGACACGCCGATCTCCGAGAGCGCCTTTGTGGGCTGTGCCGCCGGGGCGGCGGCCAACGGACTGCGCCCAGTCGCCGAACTCATGTTCGTGGACTTCTTTGGCGTCTGCTTCGACCAAATCTTCAACCAGGCCGCCAAGTTCCGCTACATGTTCGGCGGCAAGGCGGTGACCCCCATGGTGGTGCGCACCATGTACGGCGCCGGCTTCCGGGCGGCGTCCCAGCACAGCCAGTGCCTCTATTCCATTTTCACCCACATCCCGGGCCTGAAGGTCGCCTTGCCGTCCAATGCCTATGAGGCCAAGGGACTTTTGATCCAGTCCATCCGCGACGACGATCCGGTGATCTTTTTCGAGCACAAGGCCATGTACGACGACGAAGTGGACGTGCCGGACGAGCCTTACACCATCCCCTTCGGCGAGGCCAATGTGACCCGGGAAGGAGACGATGCCACCATCATCGCCTTCGGCCGTATGGTGAACTTCGCGAACGAGGCCGCCGACAATCTGTCCAAGAGCGGCGTGACCTGCACCGTGGTGGATCCCCGCACCACCTCGCCCTTGGACAAGGAAACCATCCTGGAGACCGCGTCGGAAACCGGTCGGGTCGTGGTGGTGGATGAATCCCACCCGCGCTGCAACATGGCCACCGACATCGCGGCGATGGTCTGCGAAAACTGCTTCAGTGACCTGAAGGCGCCGGTCAAGCAAATCACCGCGCCCCATGCACCGGTGCCCTTCTCGCCCGCCTTGGAGGACCTTTATATTCCCAAGGTGTCGGACATCGAGGCCGCCGTGCGCGAGATCACCGGCAAAGGCCACTAATCCGCGTCCCTTTGGGCAAAGAAGAGGCCGTTCTTTGAACGAAGAGGGGGTGCGCCCCCTCTTCCAACGACAAACCCGCCCGCGCGGCGAGGGAGAAAAAGCGATGAGCGAGATTCAAGCGATCACCATGCCCAAGTGGGGTTTGGCGATGGAAGAAGGCATGGTGACCGAATGGCTGGTGGAACTGGGCGAAGACGTCAGCGCCGGGCAGGATGTGGTGGAGATCGAAACCTCGAAAATCACCAATG
>JANQKX010000590.1 GCA_028280915.1 Kiloniellaceae bacterium | reverse complement strand
CATGTACCTGGGCGGCTCGCCGGAATCCTTTATCGCTCTGCCGGCGATCCTGATCGTCGGCTTCGGCACCCTTCTGGTCACCGCCATCTCCTTCACCCCCGAAGAGCTGAAGTATTCCCAGTCGGTGATCTGGCGGGCCATGGTCTATCATTCGGAAAAACCGCAGAACGCCGCCCTGCAGGTGCTGTATCTGGCCGAGACCAGCCGCAAGAAGGGTAAGCTGGCCCTGCAAAAGGTGATCGGCGAGTTCGACAATTGCCCCTTCCTTTACCGGGGTATCAACATGGTGATTGACGGCACCGCGACCGAGGAAGTGGAGCGGGTGCTCACCCGGGAAATCCAAGCGACCCAGGAACGGCATTTTCGCAGCGCCAGCATTCTGCGCCGCGCCGCCGAGGCCGCGCCGGCCATGGGCCTGATCGGCACCCTGGTGGGTCTGGTGCAGATGCTGCGGAGCCTGGATGATCCCGCCGCCATTGGTCCTGCCATGGCGGTCGCCCTGCTGACCACCTTTTACGGTGCCATCCTGGCCAACATGGTCTTCACACCCTTGGCCAACAAGCTGGAGCGTACCTCGCTGGCCGAAGCGCGGATCAATCAAATCTATACCATCGGGGCCGTTTCCATCAGCCGGCAGGAGAACCCGCGCCGCTTGGAGGTGCTGGTGAACACCACCCTGTCCCCGGAACACCGAATCAACTATTTCAACTAGGTCAAGAGGACCCGCCACGCCGCTTTTTGTCAAAGCGTCACGGTCAAGATAACAGGAGAGTACAAAATGCGGCTTCTCATCGTTGGAACCCTGGACGGCCATATTGCCACCGCCGGCAAACTGGCGCTTGAGTCCGGCGCCAAGGTGGCGCACTGCGACGATATCGCCGGCGCCATGACCGCGCTGAGAGCGGGGCAAGGGGCCGACCTGGTCATGGCCGACGTGGCGTTGGATATCGGCCAGCTGTGCCGCAATCTGGAAAGCGAGCGGATCTCCCTGCCGGTGGTGGCCTGCGGCATCGGCCCGGCGCCCGCCCTGGCCGGCGATGCCATCCGCGCCGGTGCCAAGGAATACATCCCCCTGCCGCCCGACGCCGCCTTGATCGCCGCCGTCCTGGCCGCCGTGGCCGAGGAATCCAACGCCCTGATCCACCGGGATCCGGTCATGAAGCCGGTGCTGCGCCTGGCCGAGCAGGTGGCGCCGTCGGACGCCTCGGTGCTGATCACCGGCGAGTCGGGCACGGGTAAGGAAGTCATGGCCCGCTTCATCCACAGCAAGTCAAAGCGGGCCAGCGAGCAGTTCATTTCCATCAACTGCGCCGCCATTCCGGAAAACCTCTTGGAATCCGAGCTCTTCGGCCATGAAAAGGGCGCCTTCACCGGCGCCGTGACCCGCCGGATCGGCAAGTTCGAGGAAGCCAACAAGGGCACCTTGCTGCTGGACGAGATTTCGGAAATGCACCCGCGGTTGCAGGCCAAACTGCTGCGCGCGGTTCAGGAGCGGGAAATCGACCGGGTCGGCGGCAGCCAGCCCATCAAGGTGAACATCCGCCTGCTCGCCACCTCGAACCGGAACCTGGAAGAAGAGGTGCGCAAAGGCAAGTTCCGCGAGGATCTTTATTTCCGCCTCAACGTGGTCAACATCGCCCTGCCCTCCTTGCGGGAACGCCCCCAAGACATTCAAGTCTTGGCCGAGCACTTCATCAAGAAGTACGCCGAGGCCAACGGGGTGGCGCGCCCCAGCCTGACCCCGGCGGCTATCGAAACCTTGCTGAGCCACCATTGGCGGGGCAACGTGCGGGAAATCGAAAACACCATGCATCGGGCCGTCCTGCTGGCCGAAGACGACGAAATCGCGCCCCAGCACATCCTGCTCACCGGAACCGGCTTTTCCGACCACACGACGGGGGAACCGGCCAGCCCGGGGACGCAAGCCGCCAAACCGGCCAGCGCCGCCAGTGCCGGAAGCAACGAGCCGGCCCGGGGCTTGGTGGGGCGCACGGTGGCCGACGTGGAACGGGATCTTATTCTCGATACCCTGAACCATTGCCTGGGCAACCGCACCCATGCGGCCAATATCTTGGGCATTTCCATCCGCACCCTGCGCAACAAGCTGAAAATCTACAGCGAGGCGGGCACGGCCATTCCCATGCCCGGCGAAGGCGACCGTGCGGCCATTTAAGGATCAAGCAAATGTGGGAGCCCCGCCCGGACAATCGGGAAACGTCAAGGGGCAGAAATCTTAGCGTGGTGAGAGGGTAAGCAAGGTGGCCGATACCAGCGCGGGAAATTCCGCCAACAGCCTGCTTGTCAAGGTCAACGATCTGATCCGCCGGGGCGACGTGGCGCTGGCCCTTGGCGTTGCCTGCATCCTGGTGGTGCTGATCCTGCCCATGCCCGCCTGGGTCTTGGACGTCTCCCTGGCTGTTTCGATCACGCTTTCCGTCTTGATCTTGATGACCGTGCTGTTCATGGAAAAGCCGCTGGACTTCAGCTCCTTTCCCATGGTGCTCCTGATCGCCACCATGATCCGCCTGTCCTTGAATCTGGCCTCGACCCGGCTGATCCTGTCCGACGGGCACGAGGGAACGGCGGCCGCGGGCGCGGTCATTCAGGCCTTTGGCAACTTTGTCATGGGCGGCAATTTCGTCATCGGCATCATCATTTTCTCCATTCTGGTGATCGTCAATTTTGTCGTCATCACCAAGGGCTCGGGCCGTATCGCCGAGGTCGCCGCCCGCTTTAGCTTGGACTCCCTGCCCGGCAAGCAGATGGCCATCGACGCGGACATGTCCGCCGGGCTGATCAACGAAACCGAAGCCCGCCAGCGACGCCAGAGTCTGGAGGACGAAAGCAACTTCTTCGGCTCCATGGACGGCGCCGCCAAGTTCGTGCGCGGCGATGCCATCGCCGGCCTATTGATCACCTTCATCAACGTGGTCGGCGGCATCATCATCGGCGTCGCCCAGATGGACATGAATTTCGGTGACGCCGCCCACAGCTACACCCTGTTGACCGTGGGTGATGGTCTGGTCACTCAGATCCCGGCCATCATCGTTTCCATTGCCGCCGGCCTCTTGGTGTCCAAGGCCGGCATCACCGGCTCGGCCGACAAGGCGGTGTTTGGCCAGCTCAGCGGCTATCCCCGGGCGCTGGGCCTGTCGTCCTTCCTGATGATCACCCTGGCCATGATGCCGGGCATTCCCGCCCTGCCCTTCCTGCTGCTGGGCGGCGCGGCCGGCGGCTTTGCCTGGGTGGCGGGCAAGCACCGCAAGGAGCGAGCCGCCCAAGAGGCCCAGATCACCCGTCAGGAATCCGAAGCGGCGCCGGCCGTGGAGGAGCCCATCTCCAACGCCCTGCAGATCGATCACGTGCGCCTGGAGCTGGGCTACGGCCTCTTGCCCATGATCAATGGCGAGGGCGGCCAGCGGCTGACCGATCAAATCAAGTCTCTGCGCCGGCAACTGGCGCAGGAAATCGGCTTCGTGCTGCCGTCGGTGCGCATCCAGGACAACCTGCAGCTTCCCGCCAATGCCTATGTCCTGCGCATCAAGGAAATCGAGGCGGGCCGGGGCGAGCTGCGCCCCTCAAGTGTGCTGGTGATGGACCCCAAGGGGGACAAGATCGGCCTGCCCGGCGAGGAAACCCTGGAGCCCACCTTCGGCCTGCCCGCCATGTGGTGCGAAAAATCCTGCCGGGAAGAGGCCTTGTTCCGCGGCTATACGGTGGTGGACCCGCCGACGGTGATCACCACCCACCTGACCGAGATCATCAAGGAAAACATGGCCGAGCTGCTGTCCTACGCGGAGACCCAGAAGCTGCTGGACGAGCTGGACGAGGAGCAGCAAAAGCTGATTACCGACCTGGTGCCCAACCTGATCTCCGTGGGCGGCCTGCAGCGGGTGCTGCAAAACCTGCTGAACGAGCGGGTCTCCATCCGCGATCTACCCACCATCCTGGAAGGGGTGGCCGAGGCCTGCGGCTACAGCCGCAACGTGACCGCCATCACCGAGCATGTGCGCGCCCGCCTGGCCCGGCAGATCTCCAACGCCCAGGTCAACGACCAGGGCTTCATCCCCATCCTCACCCTGTCGCCGAGCTGGGAGCAGGCCTTCGCCGAATCCATCGTCGGCGAGGGAGAGGAAAAGCAGCTCTCCATGGCGCCCAGCAAACTGCAGGAATTCATCGCCACGGTGCGGCAGAACTTCGAACGCCAGGCCATGATGGGCGAGACGCCCGTGCTGCTGACCAGCCCGGTCATCCGGCCCTTCGTGCGCTCCATCGTGGAACGCTTCCGGCCCAGCACGGTAGTCTTGTCGCAAAACGAAATTCACCCCAAGGCCAAGATCAAAACCCTGGGTCAGATCTAGATGCAAGCGCGCAGGCTCTTTTCCTTGACATCAAC
>JANQKX010000587.1 GCA_028280915.1 Kiloniellaceae bacterium | reverse complement strand
CCAGCCGACCTCTTTTCGTGCGGATTTCCTCGATAACCAGGGTGCTGCCGTTGAACCGTTTGGTGAAGGTGATCGTTTGGGCGCCGGTTTTGGAGCGCCCGGATAGATAGACATCGTCGGGCTGCGCAACAATTTCGGGGATTTTGCCGTAGTCCTCATAGGTAACGGCGACCTGGCCCCTCGGCGCTTCTTTGGCCTGGTCGCCATGATGCTTGGTCGTGTGCCGCAATTCGTAGTTAACCATTTCATGGACATAGCCATTCAGGTTTAAGCCGGTGTCAGCCTGAATTCTCTCGGCGGTCGCCCCTTGAATAATCCCCAGCGTGCGCCCTTTTTTCTCGTTGCCCTTGCCCTCGATGGCTTCTTGAGCAAAAGCCACGATCTCTTCGGGCGTGGAGACAAAAGGGTACTCCGGTGTCGGCACCCAATCGGGATCTCCGGGTTTTGCCTTCTTGCCGGGTGCCCTATCATCCACCATTTCGAAGGGCCGGCTTGGATCAGCGGACGGCAAACGCGGATCGATCGTCGGGGTTGTCGCCTCCCTATCGCCCTGCGGGCGCCCGTGAGGAGGGGTAATCGGTTCCGGGCTGTCAGGTGCCGGCCTCGGGCCTTCCTGTATGCCCTGTCCACGCGCCGCTCGGTCCTTGAGGCGTTGAGCCAGGCTCGGCGTCGCACTGGCCGGCCGGTTCCCCAAAACCTGGTTTGCCGTGGCCGCCATCACATCGACCGGCGCCCCGCCGGCCTCGCCCACGAACTCGGCGATCACCTCTTGCGGGTTGACCTGGCCCGTCGCCGCGTATTGGGAGCCGGCCTCCGCCGCGCCGGCGATGGCGCCTTGGGTGACGGATTGGGCCGGGATGTTGATGGCCTGTTTCGCGATATCGGATTGAATGCCCCTGGGCGCCAAGGTCTTGCCGGCGATCTTGAAACCCAGCGTCTCCGCGCCGGAGATGGCGGCGCCACGGCCCGTGGCATAGCGGCGCGCCGTCTCGAAGGTCTCGGGGTCTTGGATGGCCGCCACGACCGCGTTCATGTCCGACGTATCCACGCCCTGTTGGGCGAGCCCCTGATAGAACTCGGCCGCCTGGGTGTTCTGGAAGGTTCCGGCCATGAAGCCGGCCGGCCCGGTAACGGCGCCCATGGCCAAGGCCGGCGCCGCCTGGGGCAGGCTTTCGGCGACGATCTCGGCAATCAGGGACGGGTTGTCCCGCACGGCCCGCAAGCTGTCCAACCAACCCTCGGCCTGCTGGAATTGCACCATGGCCGGCGACGTGGGGACCTGGGCGGCGGTCTGACGATGCCTGCCGACAAATCTCTGCGTATCCGCAAGCCCCGCGTCATGCTCGGCGATGATCGCGGCCCGCCGTTCCGGGTCGAGCATTTCCTGGAACATGTAGCGAGACCGCAGGGCCTCATCCTTGTTGAACAGGATGCCCGCCTCATGCTGCTGGCCCGCTTCCAACAAGCGGGAAACTTCATGCAGCCTGCTGGACTGTTGGGCCTGGTTCGCCAGTTTTGGCGTCGTCACGTTGGCCAGGCCCAGATGGACGCCACGGGTCGCGGGATCGATGACCGATTGCCGCCAGAAGCCCCGATCCGGCTGGGCGACAGTTCCGTTTCCGGCGGCCTGGGCCTCAATGCGCCGCATGCGGGCGGCCAATCCGCCGCTTCGGGGCTCGGGCAGGGCCGGCATGGGATTAGCCGGCATGGGATTAGCCGGCATGGGATTAGCCGACATGGGATTAGCCGACATGGGATTAGCCGGCGGATGGGCGGAAGCCTCGATGGCCGTCATGTGTATGGCCTGCATGCGCTCTACCAGGCTCATGGACCGCTCCGCCGTGCCTGTTGCCGGTCGATTTCCTCGGCGTAGGCGATCAGCAGCGCGAAGCCTTC
>JANQKX010000557.1 GCA_028280915.1 Kiloniellaceae bacterium | reverse complement strand
AAAACCAGGCATAGGGCCGCGATCACGGCGATCACCGCCGCCCGCGGCCGGGTCAGGATGGGGGAAATCAAATCCCGGAACAGGCTGGCCGGCGCCACCGCCTGGGCCTTGGCCAGGGGCCAAAGGGAAAAGGTGATCGCAATCAGCACCCCGAACACCGCCGCCAGGAGCAGGCTCAGGGGATAGAAGCCGCCGACGGCCTCCCAGCCCAGGGAATCGCCCATGAGCCAGGCCACCAAATAGGGCGAGGTGGCGCCCAAGGCGACGCCGATCAGAATGCCGATCCCGGCCAGGAACAGGATCTGCAGCAAATAGGTGCGGAAGATCAGGGTTCCCGGCGCACCCAGGCATTTCAGGGTGGCGATGGTCGCGACCTTGCCGTCCAGATAGCTGCGCACCGCGTTGCCGATGCCCACGCCGCCCACGAGAAGAGCGCTCAGGCCCACCAAGGTCAAAAACAGGGTCAGCCGGTCGATAAAGCGGGTGACCTGAGGGGCCGCGTTGCGGGTATCGTTGATGCGCCAGCCCGCGTTGGGAAAGGCCTCGACCAGATCGGCGCGCACGGACTCCAAGCCCGTTGGGTCGTCCAGGGCCACGCGGTAGTAATAGCGGATCAGGCTGCCCGGCTGCACCAGGCCCGTGTCGGGCAAGCTTGCCGCCGCGACCAAAAAGGTGGGTCCCAAGGTGAAGCCCCGCGAGGCTTTGTCCGGTTCCCATTCCATGGTGGCGGCGATGCGAAAATCCGCTTCACCCACCCGCACGATCCCGCCCAGGGGCACTTTCAGGCGATTGAGCAGGCCCGGGTCCACCACGGCGCCCCAGACCCCGTCTTGCTTGGCCAGGGCATCGTCCAGCGCCACCGCCGGTTCCAGTCCCACTTGTCCATAGAGAGGATAAAAATCATCGACCGCCTTCAGCTCCACCAGGACCCGACGGCCCTGGGCGCCGTTTTCATTCGGCGTGGGGCCATGGGCCATGGCCCGCATTTCCGAGGTGCGCGAGATCGTGCCCCGCTGATCCAGCCAGGCCAGCTGGGCATCGCTGGCCTCACGATGCACCAGGCGCAGGGAGATATCTCCGCCCAGAATGGCCTGGCCGTCTTCCTGCAAGCCGGACAGCATGGATTGGGATACCGAGCCCACCGCGGCGATGGCCGCCACGCCCAGGATCAGGCAAGCCAGGAAAATGCGGAAACCTTTCAACCCGCCGCGCAATTCCCGCCGCGCCAGGCGCCAGGCCAAGCCCCAAGCACCGGCGCCGCCGGCTCCGCCCGTGGAGCCGCGCTGCTGGTCCGCCCGCTGGGTCGGCGCACCGGGCCGCGCGAGACGGCCGCCGATTTGGCTATCGGTGCTCAAGGCGCCGCCCTTGCCCCCGGCTCGTCCTGGACCGCCATTTCATTGGGAACTTCCTCACCCACCCGCGTGTCGGAGGCGATCACCCCGTTCATCAAGGCCAAGCGGCGCCCGCAGCGGGTCGCCAGAGCCGGGTCGTGGGTGATCAGGATCAAGGTGGTTTGGTGTTTGTCTTGCAGATCGAACAGCAGGTCCACGATCTGGCCGCCCGTTTCCCCATCCAGATTACCGGTGGGCTCGTCCGCCAGCAAAAGGCGGGGGCCGGTGGCAAAGGCACGGGCAATGGCCGTGCGCTGCTGTTCCCCGCCCGACAGCTGCCCCGGATAGTGGGTCAGGCGGTGGGACAGGCCGACCAGGGACAAGCATTCCTCGGCCCGGTCAAAGGCATCCGGCCGCCCGGCGAATTCCAGGGGAATGGCCACGTTTTCCAGGGCGGTCATGGTGGGCACCAAATGGAAATCCTGAAACACGATGCCCACCGCGTCCCGGCGAAAGCGGGCCAGGTCGTCCTCGCTCATCCTGGCGAAATCCTGGCCGCCGATGACCACCGACCCGCCGGTCGCCCGTTCCAGGCCGGCGATCACCATCATCAAGGACGATTTGCCGGAGCCCGAGGGGCCGACCAGGCTGACGGTTTCCCCGGCCGCCACCCGCAAGGACAGGCCGCGCAACACCTCAACCGGACCGGCGGAGGAAGGATAGGTGAGAGTCAAATCGGTGAGGGAGACCACTTCGGCCGGCGCGGCAGCCGGGTCAGACGACAAATCCAGTGCGTGGGACAATGTCCGCTTCCTTCATGTACCAGGCGCATTCGATCGGCCCACTCTTCGGCCGACGCCCCCGCGGCCATGGATGGCATGAGCGGAGAACCACATCCCGTCGATATGGTCGGGATTTCCAACCATTTCAACGGGTGCGGCGATTTTCCTGGGGGCTGGACTGGCGCCGGTCGCCAACCATATGTTAGAGCGGTGAGAATCAAGGACAACATAGGGATAGATGAGCCGGTGATCGCTTGGCTGACAATTTCGCGGCGCACCGCGGCGCGGCTCCTTTTCGGCCTTGTGGCCCTCGTGGCCGCCGGCCCCTTTCTCCTCTTCCCGGCCGGCTCTTCAGCTCAGGCGGAAGAGGTACGCCTGATCGCCTTCGGGGACAGCCTGGTGCACGGGTACGGCCTGCCCGACGGGACCAGCTTTCCCGATCAGCTGCAGCAGGCCCTGGACGGGGCGGGCGAAAAGGTCACCGTGGTCAACGCAGGCAACTCGGGCGACACCTCAAAGGCTGGCCTGGCCCGGCTGGACTGGGCCTTGGCGGATCGGCCGGAGGGCATTCCCGTGGCCATGATCGTGGAACTGGGCGCCAACGACACCCTGCGCGGCCTGCCGCCCGAGCAAACCTATGCCAACCTGGATCAAATTCTAAGCAAACTCTCGCAAGGCAACGTGCAGGTCCTCCTGGCCGGCATGCTGGCGCCCCGCAACCTGGGCAACGACTACGCCGACCAGTTCGATGCCATCTACCCCGACCTGGCGGACAAACACGGGGTGGCACTCTATCCCTTCTTCCTCGACGGCGTGGCCCTCGAGCCCCAGCTCAACCAGCCCGACGGCATTCATCCCAACGCCGAGGGCGTGGCGGTCATCGTGGACCGCATCATGCCCTCCGTGCTGGAACTGCTGGCCCAAACAAGGGAAAACGCCAAGGAGGATCAAGGTGGCTGACCCGGCTTCCTGCGGCCTCCTGGGCGACGTTCAACGCTCGGCGCGCTTCGCCGCCGCCTGCGTTACGGGCGACGAGGAGCAGGACGCCAGCGCCATCGCCGAACGCGCCATCGCCGCGCTCACACCCCTGCCGGCCGGCGCCAATCTGGGCTTCGTCTATGTGACCGACCTCCTGGCCAATGATATTGAAAACATACTGACCTGTCTGAAATTTCAAACAGGGATCTCAAATTGGCTGGGCTCGGTGGGACTCGGGGTCATGGGCAGCGGGGTGGAGGTCTACGACCAGCCCGCCCTTTCCCTTCTGGTGGGCCAGGTCCCCGAAGGCGCCTTCACCTTGTTCGATCCGGTGACGAAGGACCTGGACGGGTTCCAAGCCCGGCACGGCGCTTGGCTGTCGGCCCATCAGCCGGCCCTCGGCATCGTGCACGGGGACCCGCGCAATGCGGCGATCCCGGGCCTGCTGAAAGAAATGGCCGCCAGCGGCTCGGTTTTCCTGGTGGGCGGCCTGGCCTCGTCCCGGGGTCCCGGACCGCAGATCTGCCAAGACCTCTGCGAAGGCGGTCTGTCCGGCATGCTTCTGGCCTGCGAGCAGACCGCCGTGGTGGGCCTGACCCAGGGCTGCAGCCCCCTGGGTCCGGTGCACACCATCACCGAAACCCAGGACTCGGTGATCTGCAGCCTGGACGACCGCCCGGCGGTGGACGTCCTGAAGGAAGATATCGGCGAACTGCTGGCCCGGGACCTGAGCCGGATCGGCGGCTATATCTATGCGTCCTTCCCCATCCCCGGCAGCGACACCGGGGACTATCTGGTGCGCAATCTGGTGGGCATCGATCCGGCCAGCGGCTGGCTGCAGGTGGCCGAGTACGCGCAAACCGGCATGTCCATGGGCTTTTGCCGGCGTGATCATGCCGCCGCCACGGAAGACCTGGAGCGCATGCTCAAGGACGTGACCCGCCGCCTGGACAGCCCGCCCCAAGCGGCGCTCTACTTTTCCTGCATCGCCCGCGGCCAACACCTGTTCGGCACCCATTCCGAGGAGCTGAGCCATATCGCGCAGCACCTGGGCGATGTCCCCCTAACCGGATTTTTTGCCAACGGCGAGATTTCCAACGACCGGCTTTATGCCTATACCGGCGTCCTGGTCCTGTTGCTGTAACCGACTGCTGTGAACGGTTGCGGGACCACGTCCGACGCCCCTGCCTCAATTTGCTGATCTGGGAGAAAAAACCATGGAATACCGCCCCCTTGGCCGCAGCGGCATCAAAGTAAGCGCCATTTGCCTCGGCACCATGACTTATGGCGTACAGAACAGTCAGGAAGAAGGTTTCGAGCAAATGGACTACGCCCTGGACCGGGGCATCAATTTCTTCGACACGGCGGAAATGTACCCCATCGCCCAGTCGGCCGAGACTTATGGCCGCACCGAGGAGATCATCGGCAATTGGATGGCCGCGCGGGGCAACCGGGACAAGCTGATCATCGCCACCAAGGTGGTGGGCCCGGGCGGCTTTCCCTACATCCGCGGCGGCAAGACCCGCTTCAACCGGGAACACATTCACGCCGCCATCGAAACCAGTCTGAAGCGCCTGCAAACCGACTACGTGGACCTCTACCAGCTCCACTGGCCCGATCGCAGCACCAATACCTTCGGCAAGCTGGCCTACAAGCACGATCCGGACGCGGGGATGACGGATTTCGAGGAGACCTTGGACGCGCTGAACGACCTGGTCACCGCCGGCAAGGTCCGCACCATCGGGGTCTCCAATGAAAATCCCTGGGGCGTGATGAAATTCACCGCCCTGGCCGAGGCCGGCCGCGGCCCGCGCATGGTTTCGATCCAGAACCCCTACAGCCTTTTGAACCGCAGCTTCGAGACCCGCATGGCCGAGGTCTCCATCCGCGAGGACGTGGGCCTCTTGGCCTATGCGCCCCAGGCCGCCGGGGCGCTCAGCGGCAAGTACCTGGACGGCGGCGCACCCGAGGGCGCCCGCATGACCCTCTGGCCGACCAACAAGCGCTACCGCAATCCCTCGGGCGAAGCGGCGACCCGGGCCTATATGGACCTGGCCAAGGCCCATGGCCTGGACACCTGCCAGATGGCCGTGGCCTTCTGCCTGGCTCAGCAGTTCATGACCAGCGCCATCATCGGCGCCACCAAGATGCCCCAGCTGATCAACGGGATCGCCGCCGCCGATCTGACCCTGGACAGCACGGTGCTCGAGGGGATCGAGGAGATCCACGAGATTTATACCTACCCTTGCCCGTAATTCGGTGCTAAGTGGGTTTTGGTATTGATAACTGGCGCCGCGCCCGGTGACTCGCCGGACTTAAAAAAGCGGCCCGCGTGTTGAGTGAGCCCCATGATGCGACTTTTTGTTGGCCTCACCCTTCCCGAAAGCGTTCGATGGCAGTTGACTGGCCTGTCCAGCGGTTTGCCGGGCGCGCGCTGGGTGCCGGTGGAAAACTATCACTTGACCCTGCGCTTTATCGGCGAGGTGGACCGGCACGAAGCGGCCGACATCGACGCCGCCCTGGCCGGGATCTCCTTTCGCGGCTTTGACCTCCAGCTCCAAGGTCTGGGCCAGTTCGGCGACAAGCGCAGCACCCGGGCGGTCTGGGCCGGCATTGCCAGCAATCCCGAATTGACCCGGCTGCAGGCCAAGATCGAACAGGCCATCCAGCGCGCCGGACAAGCGCCGGAATCCCGCAAATTCAAGCCCCATGTCACCCTGGCCCGCTTCAAGCGCCCGCCCGGTCCCAAGCTCATGACCTACCTGACGCAACACGCCCTGTTCCGCAGCGAGCCCTTTCCGGTCAACGAATTTATCCTGTTTTCCAGCCGCTTGGGGGGAGAAGGACCGGTCTATCAACACGAGGCGGACTATCCCCTGGAGAGAACTCACCAAACCGCCGGCCTTCAGGCCGTGCCCCAGCTGTGATCATCGTTCCCTAAACAAAGCGGCTTAGTTTTTGGTCCAAAAGGCCCAGGTAGGGCTCCCCGGTGATCTGGCAATGCACCAGCAGGGGGAAGAGCTGGTAAAGGTCGCGCCGCGCCTCCCCGTACCCTGCCTCGATGGGCCGGTGTTCCTGATAGCGGTCAAAAAAGGCCCGCCCCAAGGTGCCGAGAAATTCGATATAGGCCAATTCCATCTCATCGTGGGCGAAGTAAATCGCCGGATCAATGTAAGCCGCCGGCGCCCCGTCGCGGCAGAGCAGATTGCCCGACCACACGTCCCCGTGAATCAGGGACGGCCGCACCTGGGCCGGCAGATAACGGTCCAGCTTGCCGCAAAGCGTTTCAAGCTTGGCAAAAACTTTTGCCGGCAAGCGATCCGACGCCAAGGTAAAACGGCCCATGGTCAAGAGTCTTTGGTCCCGGTAAAAGCCGCACCAATCCCCCTGCCAGCCATTGGGCTGGGGCAGCATGCCGATGACCGTATGGAAGTCCAAGCCAAAGGCCGGCGCGGTGATCCGGTGAAGGGTCGCCAACTGATCCGCCACCTGCCGCTCCCCCGCGGCCGACAGCCAGCCCCGGTTGGGCACGTAATCCATCAGCAGCAAGTGATCATCGCAGCTTTGCACCGCCGGCACCGGCAACTCGGTCTGTTCCGCCAGATACGTCAGCATCCGGCCTTCCACCGCCAGGCCGCCGTCCGGCGCCCACTTGGCCACCAGGCTGGTGCCGTCGGCCAGTTCCACCCGATAGGTCTGCGCCACGCAGCCACCCAGCAAAGGAGTCATGCGCCGCGGCGGCACGCCCGTGGCGGCGGCGATGCGGTCCCAACTGGTCCCACGTTCTAGAGTTTGCCGATCTGGGGTCACAGAAAGTCCCGCTTGAGGCGCGCCACCAGGGCCGGCGTGGCCCCTTCCACCAAATCCAGCATGTCGCGGTAGTCTTCAACGCCGCCGTAATAGGGGTCGGGCACCTCGGCGGCCTGGCCGTGGGCATAGTCCAGGAACAGCGCGATCCGCGCCGCCGTGGCGGGGGGTTGCTGGCGGGTGAGGATGCGCAGGTGGCCCCGATCCATGGCGAGGATCAAGTGATAGGTGTCAAAGTCCCCCGGCTCAAAGCGGCGGGCCCGGAGCGGTGTCATGTCATAACCCCGCTCGCCGGCCAGGTCCACCGCCGGGCCGGAGGGGCTAGCGCCCGTGTGGTAATCGTGGGTCGCGGCGGAATCCACGGTCACCCGCTGGCCCAGCCCCTCGGCCGCCAGGTGATGCCGCAACACCGCCTCCGCCGTGGGCGAGCGGCAGATGTTGCCCGTGCAAACCATCAAGACCCTGATCTCGTCGCCCTTCGTCATGCCCATCATCCCCTATGCGCCCATCATCCCCTATGCCAGGCCCCGCTCACACCCGATCAAGCGATCTTGTTTGGACCCACTCGTGGGTTCGTCTATCATCCGCCTCACCATGGAGCAAGCGATCCGCAATTTAGACCCTCGGGGCCCCATCGTCATTCTCACCGGCGCCGGCATCTCGAAGGAATCCGGCCTGGACACCTTCCGCGACCCGGACGGCATCTGGTCCCAGGTGCGCTTGGAGGACGTGGCCACGCCCCAGGCCTTCGCCCACGACCCCGAGCGGGTGCACGCCTTTTACAATCACCGCCGCCAAGGCCTTTTGGACCCGGCCGTTCAGCCCAACGCCGCCCACCAAGCCTTG
>JANQKX010000547.1 GCA_028280915.1 Kiloniellaceae bacterium | reverse complement strand
AATGACGTGGGCCGCCTGGGCCATGGCCTGGGCATGCAGTTGACCGAGGGGCACTCCAATATGCCGGGCGACCAGACGGTGCTGGCGCCGGGCATGGTGGTCACCCTGGAGCCGGGCATGACCTTCGCGCCGGGGAAAATGATGGTGCACGAGGAAAACCTGGTGGTCCGGGACGGCCCCGGGGAATGGCTCAGCCGGCGAGCGGCGCCGGAGCTGCCGGTTATTCAATGATTTATGTGAATTCAATGATCCTTTAGCTTCAAGGACCTATTGTTCCAGTCGCAAGGGGCTTTCGGCCGCCAAAAGGCTTTAAGGCCCCATGCCATTGCGGCTATGCTGCGGCCGCCTCTCGTCTTGGTCTGAAAGGAAAGACATGCGCCCCTGTTCGCTCTTCCCGTCGCGGGTATCGCCGCTGGCCTGGCTCCTGGCCGGCGCCATGG
This sequence comes from Kiloniellaceae bacterium, assembly GCA_028280915.1. Classification (GTDB taxonomy): domain Bacteria; phylum Pseudomonadota; class Alphaproteobacteria; order Kiloniellales; family Kiloniellaceae; genus JANQKX01. Next base: position 1,208 of record JANQKX010000547.1, on the reverse strand, counting down.
TGTGTCTTTTGCCGGGCCTAGCCGGCGCCCAGGTTAAGACCATCGAGCCCTTCCTGGGCCGTTGGACCGGGGTCGCGCTGACCGAGCAATATCAAAGTCCGGGGCTTTTTGGCTATCAGCAGCGGGACCTGGATATCGAGATCGAGCAGGTGGAGGGCGGCTTTGCCATCAGCTGGATCACGGACATCCATGGCAACGAGGGCGAGGAGGTCAAGCGGCGGGAGAGCTCCATGACCTATCGCCTGGTGTCGCCGGGCCTGTTCGAGGCGGAGGGTTTTGCCGAGGCCAAGTCCCCGGAGTCCGTCTTGGGCCGGCGCCATTCCTGGGCCCGTATCCTGGACCCCGAGGAAAGCAAGGACCCCACCTTGGTGATCCTGGTCCTGGATGTGAGCGAGGACGGGGTGGCCAATCTGTCCCGCTATGACCGCACCATCGATTCCGCCGGGCAAATGCTCTTGGAATTCGTGCGTGACCAAGACGGCCGCCGGGTGCGCCGGGTTACGGGCAAGCTTATTCCCCAACGCCAATAGGCCTCAAAGCTAGGTGCCGGGATCGGATTCCGACCGGGCCTTGGGCGTGGGCTCTTCCGTGCCGCCGTTTTCCTGGGCTTGCTTGGTCGGGTCCACGGTGGAGACCGTCTGCACCACCCGGATGGCGTCGGCGAACTTGGTGCGGTCCTCTTGCCCCACGGCGGTCCGCCTGCGCATGCGGAAGATGGCAAAGAGAGCAACGCTGGTTTGCACCGCGGCGGTGAAGGCAAAAAGCCCGTCGTTGCCGTAATAGCGCATGAGCGCCGAGGCGATCAGCGGGCCGGCCACGGCACCGGCGGCGAACACAAAAAGCAGGCCGCTGGAGGCTTCCACGAAGCCGTCGCTTTCCACGAAGTCGTTCAGATGGGCGGCGCAGAGGGCATAAAGGCAAAAGGCGAACATGCCGAAGAAAAAGGCGCACAGGAAAATGCCCGGCTGCCAGTGGTGGTTCAGCAGATCCAGGCTGATACCGGCGATGGCGCCCATAAGGCAGGCCAGGATGATCACCCGCCGCCGGTCCATGCGGTCCGAGGCCCGCCCCAGGGGCCATTGACCCAAGGCGCCGCCCATGACCGCGACGCTCATGAAAATGGCGATGCCGGTGGTGTTGAGGCCCAGTTTTTCAGCGAAAACCGGCCCCATGGCCCAGAACGAGCCGTTGGGCATGCCCACGCCGAA
>JANQKX010000488.1 GCA_028280915.1 Kiloniellaceae bacterium | reverse complement strand
AATCATGAAGGGCAGCAGCACATGCGTCATGGCCCCGATTGAGCAGCGCCTCGTAGAACCGCCCATCGATGGAGAGGGCCCGGTCATAAGCGGCGATTGCCCGCGCCAGGTCGCCTTGCAGTTTCGCGACGTTGCCCAGGAGAAACTGGGCGTCGGCCCGGTTTGGCGCCAATTGGACGGCGTGGTCGGCGGCCTTGGCGGCGGCCTCGATGTCGTGCAGGCGCAGTCGGGTGCGGGCCAGCCGCAGCAGCAGCGTCACATCCTTGGGCACCATGGCCAGGGCGCGGCCGTAAGCTTCCGCCGCCGCGGCCAGCTCGTCCATAGCGCCGAGGGCATCGCCCAGGTTGCCGAGGGCTTGGGGATAGGCGGGCCGAAGTTCAAGGGCCCGGCGGGCGGCCTTGGCGCCCGCCTGGGGCTGGCCATCGGCGATCAAGGCGGCCGCCAGGCTGTTGTGGGCATCCGAATAGTCCGGGCGCAGGGCGATGGCCTTTTGGGCGTGGTCCGCCGCTGCCCGGGCATCGCCGCCGGCCAGCTGGGCATTGGCCAGGTTGTTGTGAAAGGTCGCCTCTTGGGGCCGCAGGGCGACGGCCCGGCCGATCAGACCAAGCGCCTGCCCGTGGTCCCGCCGCGCCAAGGCGATCACCCCCAGAAGATGGAGGGCGTCGGGGTGATCTTTCTGTAACTCGAGAACGTGACGGTAGCGGTTTTCGGCCTGATCCAAGCGGCCTGCCCGATGGGCGGCCACACCGTCTAAAAGAATTTTCTGGGGATCTTGCTGTTTTGCCGTCACTCACGCGCCCCGCCGAGGCCCATTTTCAGTCGAGGCTCATTTTCCCTGAAACAGCCGTGCCAGACAAATCCATCAGGGCCCAAGACAAGACGTGGGCTCGTCGGGTCCTAATTGGGGTTCGACGCCTGCTGCGTCGTGGCGCCGGATTGCGCCGTAGCGGGATTGAGCGACGTGGGCTGGCTGTCTTCCAGCGCCCAAATGCCCAGATTCACCGCGGCAAGCACCGCAATCACCAGCCAAACACGTAACCGCCAGGCCAGACGTACCACCTTGTGCTGAGCCATGGGTACGCGTACGGATTTATCAAAAAGAGCCATGCTAAATTCCCCTGGTTGCCCAATCCCGAGTTGAGCAACATCCCCCGATGGGGGCAGTTGAAATCAATTTCCGGCGTTGTGTCAAGTTCCCACGCGGAAATAATTCTTGTCGGTTAGTAGGCCATCTTTACCTGCTATGTCTTTATCGGCAGGGGTAGTTCGTGTTTGAATTACTTGACCTTATACCATAAATCTTAAAGTTGGATCTATGCCTTTTCCAAGGCGCTTTCGCCCGTTACTTCACCCCGTTGCGCCGGCAATCCCAGGCTCAAGAGGAAAGGCGCGGCCCTTTGCTGGTCGCTGAACTGGGATTTGCTGGTGATGCCGCGCCAGGCGATGGGGATCAAGCTTTGCGCCACCGAGCCGCCCAGAGTGGTGCCGGGGCCCAGTACGATCATGCAGTCGGGCGCGAATTCCTTGGCCGCGACCTGAACCGCGGTGGAAAAATCATAGGTTTCGGTGATCTGCGTGCCCAGGGTGTAGTGCCAAAGCCGATCAACGTCCGTGCCATGGGGATACCAAACCGCGCCCCGGCCATCGATCAGGGGCAGGTGGGGTTGCCGCAACAGACTGGGCGGCAGCAGCTCCCGGGCCCGGCGGGCGATGGGGGCCATCAGGGGAGAATGAAAGGCGGCGTGCTTGGCCAGCACCATGGGAAAGCGGTCCTGCTCTTTTGGCAGGATCTTCATCAAGGCTGTCAGCGCCGTCTCATTGCCGGCGAAGACCAAAAACCCTCCCAGGTCGATGGAGCAGTGGAGGTCGTGGCTCTTGCGGCTGTTGAAAAAGGCGATGAGTTCCAAAAGCTCCGCCCGGCGGCCTGGGATCGCCTGCCAGTTTTTGTCCACCAGGGGATAGAGCAGTTGCCCGCCCGGGCCTTCTTCGTGCATGAGACGGCCCATGGTATTGATGATGTGCAGGGCATCGCTTGGGGTGGCGGCGCCGCCGCAGGCCAGGGCGCTGTACCAGCCCAGGGAATTGCCGGTCACCGCCACGATCTCGAAGGCGTCCCGGTCGATGGCCATAAAATCCGCGAAAGAGCAGGCGTAGATGAGGGGCGAGGCATTGTCGCCGCCGCCGTGGGTGGCCGGGCTGTAGGACGTCGCGCCGTCCAGCGCCGTGATGGCCTCTTGCCCCTGATCGCGGCGATAGGCGTCCGCCATGGCCAAGAAGTCGCCCATGTCCCCATGATGCCGGGCCAGGTAGCCCAACTCGCTTTTGCCATAGGTGCCGCGGCCGGGGCAGATCACGACGGCGGTTTTTTTGCTGCCAGATTTTTTTGCGGTGGCCATGGCCGGAAGTCCCCTTATTCGGCGGCCTTGGCCCGGCCGGTCATCTCCAACGCCGCGGCGATGATCCCGTCCCGCGAGGGCAGGGTGGCCGTGGCGGCCTTGCCCAGGGCGATGAAGCAATCCGTGGCGGTCACGCGGTGCAGAGCCTGGCCCCGGCCTTTTTCGTGCAATAGGGCCATCAAACCTTCGCTCTGGGAGCCGGTGATGCGGCATTCGTCCACGATGAGAACCCGGCGGCAGGGCGCGACGGCGGCCAGGATCTGATCCTCGCTCAAGGGCGCCAGCCAGCGCAGATCGATGATGCGCAGGTCAAGGCCGTGTTTTTCCCGCAGGATCTTTTCCGCCTGCCGGGAGAGGAAATAGCCGTTGCCGTAGGTGACGATGGCCAGGTCCGTGCCGTCGCCGAATTGGCCGATGTCCCCCAATTTCACCGCTTCGCCGCTGCCCGGTGCGGGGTAGGGAAAGGTCCACAAGCCGTCTTTTTCGGTATGCAGGTCGCGGGTCATATAGCGGGCGATGGGCTCCACGAAGACCACGACCCGCTGCTCGTCCCGGGCCAGTCGCACCGCCTCGCGCAGCATGGCCACCCCGTCGGCGCCGTTGCTGGGACAGGCCACCACGATGCCCGGGATATCCCTGAGTACCGCGAGGCTGTTGTCGTTGTGAAAGTGCCCGCCGAAGCCCCGCTGATAGCCCAGCCCGGCGATGCGCAGCACCATGGGGTTGCTGTACTGGCCGCCGGAAAAAAAGCTCAGCGTGGCCGCTTCGCCGCGCAACTGATCCTCGGCATTGTGCAGATAGGCCAGGAACTGGATTTCCGGAATGGGCAAAATGCCGTTGTGGGCCAAGCCGATGGCAAGCCCCAGGATGCTTTGCTCGTCCAACAGGGTGTTGATGACCCGGTGGGCGCCGAAGCGGGCGGACAACTTGGCGGTCACGTTGTAGACGCCGCCCTTGGGGCCGATATCCTCGCCGGCCATGACGATGTTGGGATTTTCCAGCATCAGGTCGGTCAGGGCCCAATTGAGCAAGCGGGCCATGTGCTGGGGTTTGCCCAGGTTGGCGAAGTCCTGGCCGAAGGCCTTTTCCCGCGCGGCGGGCTCAGGACCGTTGCCTTGGGGCACCGGCCGCTTCGGCGGGATCAGGCTGGCCGCCACCTCCCGCGCCGAGCCGAGTTTCGGCCGGGCCGCCACCTCGACCGCGATGCGCTCCATACGGTCGCCGATTTCCTCATAGATCTCGCGCACTTGGCTCTGGCTCATGATACCTTCGTCCACCAGCCGGCCGGCGGTGTGGAGCAGCGGGTCGTTGGCTTCGTCCGCTTCCATTTGCTCTTTGCTCATGTAGGCGGTCTGCATGTCGGAGCCGGCATGGCCGTAGAGGCGCACGCAGGCCATGTGCAGGAACACCGGCTTGCGCTCCCGCCGGGCCAAGCGGGCCGCGGCGCGGGCGGCCTGATAGGTCTCGGCCACGTCCAAGCCGTTGCACGACATGTAGGTCAGGCCCGGGCGTTGGCTGAAATTGGCGGCGATCCAGCCCTGGGGCGTCTTGGTGGAAATGCCGATACCGTTGTCCTCGCAAACGAAGACCAGGGGCAGGGGGCTGCCCTGGTAGGCGGCCCAGGCGGCGGTATTGAAGGCGCCCTGGGCGGTGGAATGGTTCACCGAAGCGTCGCCGAAACTGCACAGGATGACGGCGTCGCCGGGCAGTTGCTGACCCTCGGGCTTCAGGCGCTTGGCCAGGCCGATGCTGAAGGCGGCGCCCACCGCCTTGGGCAGGTGGGAGGCAATGGTGCTGGTTTGCGGCGGGATGAACAGGGCCTTGCTGCCCAGAACCTTGTGGCGCCCGCCGGAGATGGGGTCCTCGGCCGAGGCGGCAAAGCTCAACAGCATGTCCCAGGCAGTGGTCTGGCCGGGCAACTGTTTGGCCCGCTGGATCAAAAAGGCCGCGTCCCGGTAATGCAGGAAGGCCATGTCGGTGAGGCG
>JANQKX010000337.1 GCA_028280915.1 Kiloniellaceae bacterium | reverse complement strand
TCAGGCCGGGATGACTTGCCGCCGAGCGGAATCTGCCATCCGGATCGAATAGGGCGGCGCCGTGGATGTTCGGCACGGCGGTGGCCGAGCCTTCGAAGCCGGCGAGCCCCTGTATGACGCGTGGCAGCCCAAGAGCAATGCGATCGGTGAAACGGCCGCTTTCGAGGGCGCGGGAAACGCGACTGCGATTGATCGTTTCGCCATCGGCCAAAGGCGCGCCGTTCGGTGCCACGCGATAGGCCCAAAAGTCCCCCTTGCCGCGCCATTCGGCACAGGGGGCTCCCTCTCGAGGGCGGGCGTCGGCGCCGATCCGCAGGTTCAAGCCAGGGGATTGCAAACAGAGGACGGCCTCGCCTGTTTCCCGGTCGCGATCCACACCCGACCAAAACACAGACTGGGGTGATGCTTGATCCGCCATCCGCGCGGCGTTCTGAAGCCCCAGCACCTGGTCCGGATACCGCCACCAGCCATCGGCACTGACCAGCTCTAGTGTCCCTTCAAAAGCACCGGCAAGGGTTTGATAGTCATCAATGGCAAAGCGTCCCGCCGCCAAGGGCAAGGCCTCTCCCTTGAAGGTAACCGATAGGGCCGCCGCTTCTTCCGCCCGTTCATGCAAGCGGGTCCAGGTCCACAAACCGGGTTCATCAATCAGGATACGCTCGGCAAAGGGGTCGTCTTCAAGCCGGACAAAAGCCCCCAAGTCGCCCGGGGCATTGGGGGATTCGCGGTAAACACGCCCGTCCTCGCATCTGAACTGAAGGGGAGAACCGGCCAGGCTCGCGGTCCCATGCCCCCGCCCGTCAAGACGTTCCAAGGCATCCAAGGCACAGGTAGCGAAACTGTCCCGCGTTTCACCGGTCCTCAGCACAAGCGTATTGGGATCAAGGTGCAACCTGGCCGTGGCGGTCAGGCGATGGGACACCTTGCCAAGCGGGGTCAGTCGTTCGAGCTGTCTGCTTCCCTTCATCTGGACACCAAGGGTGACGTCCAGCTTTGTGACGCCATCTTGCCAGCCAAGGTCGATCCAGCGGTCATCGGAGGTGCGGTATTGATAGTCAAGCGCACCACGCGACGTGAGGCGCATGCGAAGCCGCGCCGCGTCATAGGGCGCTCGGGACGCCAGCCAGGCAATCAACTCCCTGGCGACGGGTCGCGATGCGATGGACTTCCACGCCCCCGCGGAATCCCGTGAGAGCACCGAGCCGGCGCGGGAAACCGCATAGACCCCCGATGGCATGGTCAGGCCACCGCCGAGCGCACGGTCTTCGGGCAGGCAGGCGAGCCGATCCATCTCCGGAATCGCGAGTGCGCGGCCCAATCCGCCGTCCCAGAGCACGCTGCCGTTGCGCCAGAGTTCATAGGATTGTCCGTTGCAGGTCACGGCCGAACGAAGGGTGTCGTGGGGCCATCGGAGATACGGGGAGCGGGGGGCCGCCAAATCGGGACCACCGTCGATCTTATAGGTGCCGGCAACCCCAGTCTCGCTTTTGACCCAGGTCCATAGGTCGGTTGCGCGGATCAACCGAGAGGCCAGGGCGCCGGGATCGGAACAGCTTCCCAGCACCGTTCCCACGCCCAGGTCGGCACATCCACCGGCCAAGCCGGCCGCAAGCCGCCGGTCTGCCTGCCCCACGGGGCGGCCCAGCAGCCGAACGGGTTCCGCGGCATGACGGTCTGCGGGCGGACGATCCACAAGGTCGAAGATCGTCGGCCCCGCGTCCAGACTTTTCGGCCTAAACCACCGCAGTCCCCACCGTGTCCCCACCCACAGGCCGGAAGCGTCCCCATGGATCGATGTGGCCTGGTCGAAGGGCATCTTCTCGCCCTTCCGCCAACGCACCTTGGCCAGGCGGTCCGCGCCGTTGGGCATGCGCACTTGTCTCAGGACCTGGGGCTCCGACCCCTCGGAAAAAGTGATCCGATAGGCGCCGCCATCCACGGGGCGGCGGCTTTGCCAGGGCCGTTCGTAGCTGCCAGGTTGCCGCCAGCGCTGTGCCTGGGTGTCCCAGACCTGTGGCGTCACGCTATGGGATGCCGCAGATACGACGACCTGCTTCGGGGCAACCGCCCGGGCATCCAAAGACATCGAGGGCGCTGTTTTGGTGACGGGCGCCCCTGGCCAAGCCAGGTCACCGGCGCCGCCGAGCTGATGGGTGCCAAGCCCCGAGACCAGGATGACATTCGACTTGGTCCCCGCCGCGCCCAAGAACCAGTCAATGGCGAAGTTCAATCCGGACCTTTTGTGTACCCGCCATCGGTGATCCGGTGCCGTTGAATCAATGATCAAACGACCGTTGTCGACGGTCCAGACCGTCGCGGGATGATCGACGATCACCCGGTATGCATAAGGGTCGGGCACGACATCCCAGGAACCATCTGTCGCAACCTTGTACCAACGCTCGTCGCTGCGGGCGAGCACGTCACCCGACTGCGTGCGAATTTGCGTCGGAGCCCGGTTTTCAGGATTGGGCATGACATCGCTCAGACGGGTCGCGGACAAAGTACCGATCGGTGCCGATAGGGTCACCTCCCCATTCACCAGTCCCACGCCTTGGCGGTGATCGTGAGCAAATTGGGGGCCGAGGAAGGCAGGCAGAAGGCTTCCATCGGATAAGCGAATCCGCGCCGACACCGTCTGCTTGCGTAGGTCTTCGGTGAACTCAAGGGCACCGAGTTTTCGCGTCTCGCTCACCGGAGCGTCGGAGCGGCGGCCTGTCGCCCCGTCAATCATTTCGCGGCCCGGCAACAGGAAGCGCCCTTTCGACAGCCCGGTCGGCTGAGGCAGACTCTGGCGCGAGACCACTTTGGGCGCTTGACCCGATCCCGGATAGCGCCACAACATGTCATCGGTCAGCCAGTCAAAACCGTGGCCTTCCCCATTGCTGGACCCGCGCCCGGGCCGTTCGTGAACCCATCGCCCGCCGGGAAGGGCCTTTTCCGGTGTCAGTTCAATATCCGTTGTGACCCCAGGCACGACGAATTTACCCTTGCCCCGGTCCCACCGCACGGCGGGATGGGACATTTCCGGCCAGGGGATCGGCATTGCGCTAAGGCGCGCCAAGGCAACGGCACGTCCGTCCAACACCTCATCGCTTTCCGGGTCCAACGTCGCCGGGGCTAGTTCGGCCCGACCATCGGGCGCCAGCCGGATCAGGCTTTTGACCTGGGCGAGAAACGAGGGCAATTCGTCGACGGAAACTCTGGGCACAAAGGGCCGAGTGGTCCACTCGCTCTTCCCGGTGGTTTGGTCGATCAGCACTCTGCCGCGGGCGAAGACCACGGCGAGCTCTTCGTTGGAATGCCGGTAGATACCGATCAGACGGCCAAGCCCCACGGACTGAATGGGCTCGGGCAAAACGTCCCGGATACAGGGTTCAGGCTCAGCGGGCTGCTCCGAAGGCAGCGCAAGGGGGGAATCTCCACCCGTCCCGGTTTCCCTCGCATCCTCGGCGGATGCTTGCGGCTCCGGAACCTGGCAGCGGGCCTCTTCCAGCAAAGCCACAGTGCCGTCCTCCCGTTGGACCCAATGCAGGTTCCGCCGCCGTTCGTTAAGGAATATGAGATCATTCTGACGGAGGACGGCGGTAATCTTGTCGGCATTGGGCAAGGGCAGGTTGCCGGTTCGGCGGCCCAAGCCGTCGATCGGATAGCCTTCCGCGGAGAGAGCTGAAAACTCCCTCACGCCGCTCCAGTTATAGGTGATGGCCCGCGCGCCCAAGTCCTTCCGATCCGCATAGGGCGACGTGATGCCCCGGTCATGGGAAACCCGGTCATTGGAAACCCGGTCATCGATAGTCCGGTCATCCATAACAAGCGGGCCATTGCCCGTGTCGACGACCAGACGCCGGCCATTCTGCTCGATTTGCGCCACGGTCTCATGCCAGAGGGAGGCGACACCGTCTTTGAGACGCCAGAGCCGGCCGCCGGGTTTTTCGAGAACGTGGATGTGGTTATCGTGCTCAAAGTATCGGCTCGCAACGCCGATCCGAGGGCCGTCGACAACCAAGGGGTTTCGAAGGGAGTCGTCAAAGCGGACAAGCGCCTTGCCGGTGGCGATGTAGACAAATGTTTCGTGCTCGAAGGCCTGGTGAAGCCTTTTTGCATCCAATCGCCCCGGTTCCGCCAGCACGGTGCGGCAGCCGTCGGGCGTTCGCCGTCCCGCCATGATCCGGCATTGCAGCAAGGCGCCGTCTCGGCTGATGCGCCACAGATGTGTCCCTTCATTATCCAGCCGCCACGCCCGGTCGTCCCCTGGCATGTAATAATAGGCGCGGTCCGCCAGGTGGCCGTCCACGTTTTGCAGGCTGGTGTTGGCACTCAGGAGGTAATACCCCCGGGGCCGGTCGAGCGTGCCCGCCACAAAACCCGTTATGGGCCCGGTTTGAACTGGCGTCGGGACGATGGCGCCGCCGGACGGGAACCGGAGGCGTCCCTTGAGCACCGCTGCGTTTTGATCTCCGAAGCGGACATCCCCGTCCGTCGCAACGGCCCAAACCCCTTGTCGTTCGGCCACATCCCGAATGTCCGCAGGTGCGGACAAGATGTCGGGCAGAGCGATGGGCAAAAGCGGCGCCAGAGGCACGGAAGGCGGCGCATCCGAGTAGTCGCCGCCATAGCTCTTACCCAGGG
>JANQKX010000335.1 GCA_028280915.1 Kiloniellaceae bacterium | reverse complement strand
GAAACTTCACCGAGAGAAAATGGACCAAAAGCCAGCCAAATCCCGATAAAAGCTTCGGCAAACAAGGCGAAAACGCTACTGCCCGTCGCTTTACGCTCGATCTCCAGCAGTTGTGGCAGCAATTCATCCCTAATTTGCGCTTCAGTCTTTGGCGTTTCGCTAGCCTTTGGCATTTCGCTAGCCTTTGGCGTTTCCCTCATGGCGGTTCGCCTGCCGGCTCGCCAGCGGGCACTTGCAAGGGCATGAATTCCTGATCCGCTGGTCGCCCCTTAACATAGGACATCTCGGCTTTGGATGCCGATTTGGCCCTTCCCTCCGTAACCCAACTGCGCAAAAAAGCGATGTGTTCGGCTTGTGCGCGGCTCATGGGCACCATTTCGCTCAGTGCGGCCAAAATGTCCGCATCGGTGACCTCTCGGGCGGGTTGGGCTTCATCCGCGTAGGCGCGGAAAAGACCATCGATCACGGCTTGTTCAATTTCCGCGCCCACGTAACCTTCCGCGGTTTGCGCCAGGCGCTCTAAGTCGAATTTGGCCGGATCCCGGCCACGTTTCCTCAAATGAACCGCAAAAATCTCTTTGCGTTCGAGCAGGTGGGGCAGGTCTAAAAAGAAAATCTCGTCGAACCGGCCCCGCCTCAGCAATTCAGGTGGGAGCCGCTCGATGTTATTGGCCGTCGCGACGATGAAAACCGCTTCCTCTTTATCCTGCATCCAGCCCAACAGCTTGCCCAAGACCCGCTGTCCCGTGCCGCCGTCGCCTTCACCCACGGCCAGCGCCTTTTCCAGCTCGTCGATCCACAAAACGCAGGGTGCTAGGGATTCCGCCAACGAAATGGCTTTGCGGGTGTTTGCTTCCGATTCGCCCACAAGGCCGCCAAAAAGAGCCCCCACATCCAACTGAACAAGAGGGAGGCCCCACAGGTTGGATACCATTTTGGCCGACAGGGATTTACCGGTTCCGGGAATGCCGATCAGGGCGATGCCCTTGGGTGTTGGCAGCCCGTATTTTTGTGCCGCATCGGAAAAGGCCAATTCCCGCTGCCTAAGCCATGTCTTTAAGGATTCAAGTCCACCCACGTCTCCGATGGATTCCTTGGCCCTGAAGTACTGCAGGGCACCGGATTCGCGAATAATGTCAGCCTTTTCCCTGGCGACGATTTCCAGATCATTGATGTCCAATGCGCCATCGGTGATGAACGCTTTGGAAAAGACTCGTTGTGCCTGGCTTGCGTTCAGTCCGAGGCTGAGTTTTAGCAGCTTTTCTCTTTCGGGTGGGCTCAAGTTCGTCCGAACACCGGGAGAGGATGCCAAGTGGTCAAGAATGGCGTTTAGTTCGTCGGTGTCGGGCGGGACCACATCCAAAATGACGGCGTCGGATTTGAGCTCCAGCGGGATATCCGTGCCGGGTGCCGTGACAATGATCGACTTTCGAGAATATCTGAGCGCGTTAAGGACATTTCTGAGTTTTCGAACGACTCTCGGCTGATTTTTCCAGCACTGATGGAAATCTCTGAGCAGAAAAATACCATCGCCCTGAGCGGCATCAATTGCTTCCAAGGCGCTGATCGGGTCTTTGGCTGTCATGTTGGCAGCGAAAGGACCGACGATCGCCTGAAAAAAGTCCGCATGGTCCCAAACAACAAAATTCCGTTTGGTTGCAAGGCAATGGTCTTTCAAGTGACCGACTATTCGTTCATCTTCGGAGGTCGGCAGAAAAATAAAGGTAACGCGCGCGCGAAGACAGATTTCGATTTCGTGCAACAACCTTTTCATCATCTGCTCCGGTGAGATGGTATGTCCAAAGATTTCACAATTTCATCGAGTAGGTCAATCTTGAAAGGCAAGAATGCGCAATTAGATAAAGTTTTTTTTATCAACATACATCTTTTGTTTGGGTTAAGATTTGACGTCAAGGGCCTAAGCCTAGGGGCCAAAAATGTGACTGACCACAAAGATTACTCAGTAAAAATTGCCATTCCCCATTGCGCAGCCATGAAAAATATGCTGTTAAATTTTTCATGAAAACGCAGAAACAAGATGAAACGGGGACTGAAGCGCGCAGCCGGCGCCTGGGGGAGGATCTCCGGGGTCTGCGTAAGGCTCATGGCCTGACCCTGCAGGACTTGGCCCGGCGATCGGGCAAGTCCGTGAGCTTTATTTCCAAGGTGGAGCGGGGCCTGGCCCGGCCCTCGGTGACAGCACTGCAGGATATTGCCGAGGCGCTTTCCGTGCCCATCGGCTGGTTTTTTCAAACCGACGGGCCGGTGCCGGCCGAGGAGCGGCCTTACATCGTGCGGGCCAAGCGGCGTCGGCGCTTGACCTATTCCACCGTGGCCTCCACCGATTATAGCGGTTTTGAGGACTATCTGCTGTCCGCCAATCTGGATGGTCAGCTGGCGCTGGGCATGTCCCGCTACGAGCCGGGCGGCACCGCCGGGGACGATCTTTACACCCATCAGGGCGAGGAGGCCGGCTTGGTGATCGAGGGGGAAATCGAATTGGTCTTGGGTAAGAAGCACTTTCAGTTGAAGGCAGGCGACAGTTTTTCCTTTCCCGCCAGCATTCCCCATACCTATCGCAACAAGGGCAAGGTGACGGCGGTGGTGGTCTGGGCCAACACGCCCGTTACCCTGCGGCGGTAAGGGCCATGGGGCTCCCCAGTCACGCCCGCGTCGTGGTGATCGGCGGCGGCAACATGGGCGCCGGCGTGCTCTATCACCTGGCCAAGGAAGGCTGGACCGATTGTGTCCTCTTGGAAAAGGCCGAGCTGACCTCGGGCGCCACTTGGCACGCCGCCGGCCTGGTCAGCCGCATGATCGGGGGCCATGCCCTGGGGTCGATCCATGATTACAGCGTGGATTTTTACAAGACCATCGAGGCGGAAACGGAACAAAGTGTCAGCTGGCACAATTGCGGTTCCCTGAGAGTCGCCACCTCCCCGGCCCATATGGATTGGATCAACCATTTAAGGGACGTGATTCTTGCGCGGGGCCAGGAGGCCCGGATCGTGGGACCGGAAGAGGTGAAGGCTCTGAACCCGCTCTATGATATCCAGGCGGCGGGCGTTCTCGCGGGCCTGCTCACCCCCGATGACGGGCACGTGGACCCGGCCGGCGCCTGTCAGGCCATGGCCAAGGGCGCCAGACAGAGGGGGGCCCGGGTCGTGCGCCGCTGCCGGGTCACCGACGTGCACCTCCTGCCCGGTGGCGAGTGGCAGGTGGAGACGGAACAGGGGGTCATTCGCTGCGAGCATGTGGTCAACGCGGCCGGCTACCACGCGCGGCAAGTGGGCGCCATGATCGGCTTGGACCTGCCCATCGTCACCATGATGCACCACTACGTGGTCACCGATGACGTACCCCTGTTCCATGACATGGGCCACGAGATCCCGGTGACCCGGGACGATTTCTTCTGCGGCTATTTGCGGCGGGAGCAGAAAGGCGCCCTGATCGGCCTTTACGACAAGCAGGCGCCCCAATCCCTCTGGCTGGACGGCTGTCCCTGGGAGTCGGAAAGCGAGCTCTTCGAGCCCAACTGGGACGGCATCACCCTCTGGTTGGAAAACTGCTTCAAGCGCTGCCCGGACCTGGCCGAGCTGGGGCTGAAACGGGTGGTCAACGGCGGCATCACCTATACGCCCGATGGCGCCATGTTGTTGGGGCCGGCACCGGGGCTGAGGAATGCCTGGCTGGCGTGCGGTGCCACGGTGGGTATCGCTTGGGGTCCCGGCGCCGGGCGGGCCTTGGCCCAATGGATGGTGCACGGCTCGGCGGAAATCTCTACCCGGGCCTTCGATCCGCGGCGCTTCGGCACCTGGGCCGATCATGATTACGCCCGGGCGCGGGTCACCGAAGACTATACCCTGCGCCAGGCCATGCCCTATCCCCAACATCAGCGCCGCGTCCGCCGGGACATCAAGCGCTCGGGTGCCCACGATCGCACGGCGGCCCTGGGCGCGATTTTCGAGGAGGCCGGCGGCTGGGAGCGTCCCCGTCTCTATGCGACCGAAGAGCCCCTGGCCTGGCGCCGCCGTGCGGCCTTTGATGCCGTTCAGGAAGAGGTTGCGACGGTGCGCCAGGGGGTCGGCCTGGGGGATTTTTCCGCCTTTGCCAAGTTCGACCTCTCCGGCCCCGGCGCGGAGGCTTTTTTGCGCCAGGTCTGCGCCAACCGTCTGCCGGCCCGGGTGGGCGGCACCTGCCTGACTTTGCTGCTCAACCGGCACGGCACCATCGAAGGTGAGGCGGTGGTGGTTCGCACGGGGGCCGAAGACTTTTACTTCGTGACCGGGGTGCCGTCGGAGCGCCGGGTCTGGGACTGGCTCACCATACATTGCGGCGTTCCTACCGAGGGCGTCGAGATGGTCAACAAAACCGATCAGATCGGGGTTTTGACCCTTGCCGGGCCTAAGTCCCGCGCGGTCTTGGCCAGTTGCACCAAAAACGATCTGTCCGACGAAGGCTTTCCATGGCGCGCCGCCCGCCGCCTCACCGTGGCCGGTGTGGATTGCCTGGCCCTGCGCCTGTCCTACACTGGGGAATTGGCGTGGGAGCTGCATGGGCCGAACGACCGTTTGGGGGACCTTTGGGATGCCCTCTGGGCGGCCGGCGCGGTGCATGGCATGGGCGCTTTTGGGTCCAAGGCCTTGGACAGCCTGCGTTTGGAAAAGTTCTATCGGGGCGGCCATGAGCTGACCAATGATGTCTCGCCCAAAGAGGTGGGACTGATGAAATTTGTCGACCTGAACAAGGACTTTGTGGGCAAGGAGGCTCTCCTGGCCCGTCAACAGGGATCGCAGATTGCCTTGCTGGCCCTACCGGGAGCAACAACCGAGTGCCTGGGCGGAGAAGCGGTTTTTGCCGGGGACCGCTTGGTGGGATCGGTTACCTCGGCGGGCTACGGCCATTACCTTGGCCAGAGCTTGGTCATTGCCTTTCTGCGCCCGGAAGCCTGGCATGATGGCGCCGACCTCAAAGTGTCCCTTTTTGGTGAACGGGTCCCGCTTCGGGTGCTGGATGAAGGACCCTACGATCCGTCCAATTTGCGCCTGCGAGGCGGACAATCCGTCCCGTGATGGCAGAGCCGGGGAGGAAATGGCGATGACGCTGCCGAATTCCATGCACGCCATGGTGCTCGTGGGCCATGGCGGACTTGATAAACTGGAGTACCACCGGG
>JANQKX010000321.1 GCA_028280915.1 Kiloniellaceae bacterium | reverse complement strand
AGGTCCACCGCGTCTTTATGGTCCAAGGCCATTTCCCCGGCGGCCCGCCGATCCAGCTCGGCCTGCCAGCCGGGATTTTGAAAGTCCAGGGGCTCGGTCACGTCCAAATGGCCGCGCTGGCTGGTCACGAAAAACCGCTCATGGCCGGCTTGCGCCAAGGCCTCCGCCAGCAAGGGCAGCACATCAGAAAAGGCCGGCGGCAGAATGATGTCACTGTTCAGATATCCGAGCCAAGGATCGTCATGGGCCGCCATCGCCGCGGCGAAGAGGTCCGAGACCAGCGGCGTACCCTGGTCGTTGCGGGCAATCGCCGGAATCCATTCCAGGCCCAAGGCTTGGGCCAGATCCCCCGTGCCCGGCTCGTCCCCCAGCAAGATAATGCGCGGGCGCGGCGTGACGAAGGTCCAGGAGGTGATGGCGTTGGTCTGGATGATGCCCGTATGACCCGTGAAGGCCTTGGGCAGGGCAAAGAGGGTAAGCGGTGGTACGGCAGCCGCGTGGAGCGCGGCGGCGCGTTCAGAAGGGCGCATAAAAATCCTCTCCCGCCCGGTAGCCCAGAGCCGCCAGACACTCGCCGATGGCCTCATGCAGCAAAGCGCCCACCAGAACAAAGGGGCGCGGGCTTTGCTCACGCCCCTGCTCCCCGCCCGACCCGTCCAAGACCGCCGGATCAAATATCTCCAAACCGCACAACCGCGCGCCTTGCCGGGCCGGATCGCTGTCCAGGAAGCCTTCTGGGGTCACGCCCCATCGGGGGAGCATCTCGACCAGCATTTCCCCCTTGGGACCCGTGCCCCAAATGTACAACGGCCGCCCGTCGCGGCACGCGGCGACCCCGTCCCGGATGAGGCTCAGGAACAGCGCCGCCATCTCGTCCAGCAGCTTGCCATGCAAAGGCCAGGCCCGCCGGTCCAGCGCCAGGGAGACGACCGGATAGCCCTCCGTCCCCTCCCCTGCGACTTGATCCTCTGATCCCTGATCCCCTGATTCCTGATCCCTGAACCGCCAGCCGGCCTGCTCCGGCAAGGCCGCGCCGGCCAGGCCCCAGCGGGCATCGTTAAAGACCAATCCGGCGCCGGTCTTGGCCATCACCCGGGTCGCCTGCCGCAAATCGTTGTAGGCCACCCGGGCCAAGCCGCGCCGGTCCAGATCCCGGTCGAATTGGCCGCTGCGGTCCCCCTCCGGCGACCAGCCGCCATCGTGATCGATATGATAGAGCACGTGATCGGGCGGCAGAACCGTCTCCACCGCCCCGCCGAAATGGGCGCTGCCGTTCAAGAGGGAATCCAAGTGCATGGAGTAGCCGTCGAACTCCCCATAGCCCCGCAGGGCGCGCCAATGGTCCCGGTGCAGCAGCTGGAAATCGCCGCAGGCATTGGTGTGCAAGCGGGTGCCGTCGCTGAGGGCCTGATCCCGTGCCCGGGCCGTGAGGTCGCCGGGCCCTTCCCCGGCTTGCCGCGGAAAACAGCCGGCCTGGGCGTGAATGCGCAGGACATTGTCCGCGCAATAGGTGAGGAGCGCGTCCAGATCCCGCGAGGTGGGGATCTGTCGGTCCACGTCCAGGCGGTCCACCCGATAGAGCCGGTCCCGTTCCCTGGGGCCGGACGCCAGCCAGGCCATCAGCGGATCGGAAAACAGCACGTCGATGTTGGTGGCCAGGATGAATTCACCCTGGGCCCGGCGAATACCCACGTTCTTGGCGATCATCTGGTAAAGCGGCAACCGCGCGGCATGGGCATAGCCCCCGTGCAGGGCCGCCGGTACCTGAATGATCCTAAGCGCGGCAAAGTCATGGTGCGCCGGCAAGTCCAAGGCCTGGGCCAAGGGCGGCCGGTCGACCGCCGGGTTCCATTCCACCAAGATGATCTCGCAGTGCAAGCGGTGCCGCTGAGACTGAGCAAGAAGGGCATTAAAAAACACCTGCATGCGGGGCAGCAGCCGGCCGCCATGATCGTCGTTGCGCGAGGTCACCACGATGGAGAGGGGAAACGCGGCGGACGGCGCCGCCGCCTCCATTTTGTCCAGGCGTGTCAGAAAGGGGGCGGACCCGGCCGGGTCCTGTATTTCCGGGCCCTCCAGCCAAGCCGCCAGCTCTTGTACCCGGGCCGCCAAGTCGCTCAGCCCTTCCTGCCTTGCCCGCTTTAGCACCGCCGACAATAACGCCGGCAAGTGTGGCGACAGCCGCCCGCTTCGGGCAAGCCCACCCAAGAAGCTTTTGGAAAAAAGCGCCGGCGGCGCCAGCAGCATCTGCAAGTCATGGAGCGCGTTCACCGCCGCCTCGCCACGCGGCGGCGCCTCGGGATCTCCCACCGAGCCCAGCAACCCCGCCACCATTGTCGCCGCGCCCTGCTCTGACGCCACCGGCCGCAACAACAGGTCCGCATAGGGCAGGTTCGGTAGATCGGATCGTCCGGATTCCAGGGGACGGGCACCGGTCATCTGCGCACCCCGACCAGCAGCCAACTCGGCTGGACCCAAAACAGATCAGTAAGGCTTTCCGCCAGGAGGCCTCGGGCATCCTGAACCGCCGCCAGCACCCCCCGAGGCGCGGAGCATGCCTCCAAGACCTGAGCCACGGGGCAAAAATCGTGGAGCATCAAGAGGCCGCCGCGGCGCAGCAAGGGAATGGCCTTTTCCAGGTCACTACGAACGATCTCCGCGGTGTGGCCGCCATCGATCAGGCAGCTGTCGAAAAAGCCGGCCGGGTAAGCCGAGGTATCCCAGTCACGGCTGTCGCAGTAGATTTGGCAAACCCGATGGCCCAGGCCTTTTTCCACGTATTTAATACCGATGGCGCCACGGGCGTCGGTTTGAATGGCCCAATCGCCGTTGCGCATTTGCCGGGTGACCGCCCCCTTTGGCGCATGGTCTCCTTCAGGAAGACCCTCCCAATAGGCCCATTCGCCGCTTTGATCTCGCTCCCCCTCCGGCAGGTTGATGGTCCAGACGCTGGCCGCGCAGGCTTCCAAGCAGGCCACCGTACCCGCCCCTTTCCAGGTCCCGAACTCCAAATGGCGTAAGGGCCGGTGATTGCGGTAGAGGTATTGCAAGATGGGCAGGTCGCCCTCTTCCATCTTCCAGTCGGCCAGCGGACGCGCCGCCAACTCGGGCGCCGCTACGAAGGCTTCGGCATAATCCAGCCGCTCGGACAATTGACCGCTTGGCACGGCCGGCAGGTCAATCAACAAATCGCTCATGCGCGGCGCACTAAATCGAACCAATTGAAGTCGCTGTTGTGAAATTCCCGGTACAGCACCGTGTCGAACCGGGCCGGGGCCAATAGGGCCATCATCTTCTCCAGATCATACCACTCCACCCACGGCGTGCCCGGCCCGTCGGTCTTTTCTCCCCACTGGCTAAACGGCAAACGCCCCTCCCGCTCCCACCGCGCCGGCGGATAGGCCAAGGAAACCCAGCGGCCACCAACGGGCAAGTGACGCAGCAAGGCCGCCACTTCCGTGCGGGTGACATCGAAGGGGGCATTGATCAAAGAGCCTTGGCTATAGATGACATCATAGTCATCGGCCAGTTCATTCAGACTGTCCAAGGATTCCAGATACAAAAAACGAGTGTTTTCCAAGCCCTTGAGCCGGGCAACCCGGGAGATCAGCGCCACGTTGGACGGCAAGATATCCACAAAGGTCACTTCCGCCCCGCTGGCGGCGTAGCTCAAGCCATCCAGGCCCAAACCGCAGCCCACGTCCATCACCTTTTTGCCGCTGAAAATGTCCTTGTAGAGCTGATGGTACCAACCGCGAACAGAAAAGGCCTCGGGCAGGTCAACCGCCTCGGCTTTTAGGGCACCCCAGGTTTCCAGCAGATCCCCATCAGAAAGCTCCGCCAGCTGACTCGTTGAATGGCGCTTATCCCCGGCCGG
>JANQKX010000489.1 GCA_028280915.1 Kiloniellaceae bacterium | reverse complement strand
GACCGGAGAGGTGATGGGGATCGTGGGGGGATCGGGCACCGGCAAATCCGTTCTTTTGCGCACCATCATCGGCCTCAACGAGGCCCGGGCAGGGAAAATCTCCGTGTTCGGCCAGGACACCGCCAGCCTAAACGACCGTGAACAAAGGGCCATGCAGGCCCGCTGGGGGGTGTTGTTCCAAGACGGAGCGCTGTTTTCCTCCCTGACCGTGGCGCAGAACATCGAAGTCCCTCTGAAGGAGCACCGCCGCCTCAGCAAGTCCCTGCGCCGCGAGCTGGCGGAATTGAAGATATCCCTGGTGGGCCTGCCGCCCAGCGCGGCCCACAAATACCCCTCGGAGCTTTCCGGCGGCATGCGCAAGCGGGCGGGCCTGGCCCGCGCCCTGGCGCTGGACGCCGAAATCCTGTTCCTGGACGAGCCCACGGCCGGCCTGGACCCCATTGGGGCCGCCAACTTCGATATCCTGATCCGCGAACTGCAATCGGCCCTGGGGCTTACCGTGGTCATGGTCACCCACGACCTGGATTCCCTCTACGCCATCTGCGACCGGGTCTCGGCGTTAATCGATAAAAAGGTCAAGGTGGGTACCATTGACCAGCTGATGCGCGAGACCGATCCTTGGATCAAGGAGTATTTCTGTGGCCCGCGCGGCCGAGCCGCCGTCCCTTCATGAGAAAAAGCTAAATGAAAACAGGTTGATAAATGTTCCCAGATCATGTTTTCTCAAGTACACCTGGAAAACTTCGCGCCCAACCTACAGCAGTTTTTAGCTAGGACTTGACGAGATAGAGCACTATGGAAAGTCGTGCCAACTATTTGATGGTCGGAACCTTCGTTCTTATTTTGATGGGCGGGCTGCTGGTGTTTGTGGTCTGGCTTTCGAAGTTTCAGGTTGCCGCGGAGTTTACCCACTACCGCATCGTGTTTTCCGATACGGTCACCGGCCTGCGCGACGGCAGCCCCGTACGCTATAACGGTGTCAAGGTGGGAGAGGTCTTGGACATCCGCCTCGACCCGGAAAACCCCACCCATGTGATCGTCGAAATCGAGGTGCAAAAACTGACCCCCGTGCGCCAGGACACCACGGCAACCCTGGAGCTTCAGGGCCTGACCGGCGCGCGCTATGTCTTGCTGAAAGGCGGGGCGCCCGATTCGCCCTTGCTCAGCGGCACGGACGGGCAGCTGCCCACCGTGGCCGCCGGGTCATCGCCCTTTGAGCAGGTGCTGCAAGGCGCGCCGGAGGTGCTGGATAACGTGAACGCCCTGCTCGCCCGCTCCCAGGCCCTGTTGAGCGACGAGAACATTGCCAACATCCACCGGGTCGTGGCCAATGTGGCCACTTTGTCCGACGCCTTGGCCAATCAAGGGGGCAACATCGAAAAGCTGGTGGAAGACGCCTCGGCCACCATGGCCAACCTGCAAGGCGCCACCAACTCTTTGCATGAAATGGCCAATTCCTTGCAAAAGGACAGCAAATTGCTGATCGAGCGGACCGACAGCGTCTTGGGTTCCATCGACAGCCTGGCCAAGAACTCCGACACCACCGTGACCGAGGTGGGGGCCGAATTGCAGACCTTGATCGGCACCCTCAATGGTACCGCGAAAGTGTTGGACGGCACCCTGCTGGAGATCCAGGGCATGGTAGCGGAAAACCGGGAGCCCCTACGGGACTTCACCTCCACCGGCCTGTTTCAACTCTCCAGCCTGCTCAAAGAGGCGCGGGATCTGATTTCCGAACTGCAGCGCGTGACCACCGAGGTGGAACGGGATCCGGCTGGGTTCATTTTTGGCGACAGGAAGCAAGGTTATGAGCCAGGCAAGTAAACCGAGACCGGCGGACCGGTCCGCCCTCACCCGGCGGCGCTTTGTAGCGGGATTGGGCGGGACCGCCGCCGTGGCCGGCATGACCGGCGCCTGCACGGGTCTATTGCCGGGTCAAGGCCCGCCCCCGACCCTTTACCGGCTCACGCCCAAGAGCACCTTCGATGACGATCTGCCCGACGCCAACTGGCAGCTGGTGCTGGAGACGCCGATCAGCGACGCCAGCT
>JANQKX010000254.1 GCA_028280915.1 Kiloniellaceae bacterium | reverse complement strand
TCTGAGCGGGCGCAATGCTGCGGGTGCGGTCAAAATTGAAATTGACCCCTTTCTTGGATTGGGGGCCCCAATAGTTCGCCTTGCCCAGATCATAGAATTTTCGCTGAAAACCCGCCTTGAGAAAGGCCTTCAGGCAGCCCAGGAGATAACGGCGGCGGAACCTGGTACCCCGCCAGGGATAGTGAAACAACGCCTTGCGCGAATAGAACCGGCGGTAGTTGTGCATCACCCGGTCCAGGAGCGTCGCCCGGTCCATCTCTTCCGGCGCCATGATGGGCGTGACGAAATTGTATTTGGAAAAATCGAAAATCTCCACCTTGTCCTTGATCTCGGCAAACAGCGGCGTAAAGGGCCAGGGCGTATACATTGCCCAGTTGGCCAGATCGGGCTGCCAGTCCCAGGCCATTTGGAAGGTTTCTTCCAAGGTCTCCGGCGTCTCGTTGTCCAGGCCGACGATGAATTGCGCCTCAACAAAGATGTCGGCTTCCCGCAACAAGCGGATCGCTTCTTTGTTTTCGGCAACCTTTGTTTCCTTGTTGAAGCGATCGAGCTTGAGTTGCGCCGCGGCTTCCGTGCCCAGGGAGACGTGCACCAGGCCCGCCTGGCGGTAAAATGTCAGCAGCTCCCGGTCGCGGTAGATATCGGTGACCCGCGTGTTGATCCCCCACTTCACCTTTTCGTTCAGGCCACGGTCAATCAGTTCCTGGCAAAACTGGATGAATTTCTTGCGATTGATGGTGGGCTCCTCATCGGCGAGGATAAAGAATCCCACACCTTGTTCACTCACCAGGGTTTCGATCTCGTCCACCACCCGCTTTGGGTCACGGACCCGGTAGTCCCGCCAAAACTTCCACTGGCTGCAGAACGAGCAGGTAAAGGGGCAGCCCCGCGCCATGTTGGGAATGGCGACACGCACGCCCAGCGGCACGTAGATGTATTTCGACCACTCCAAAAGCGACCAGTCCGGGTTGATCGCGTCCAGATCCTTGACGGTGGGCGCCGCCTGGGTCGCGACGATTTTATCGCCATCGTGATAGGCAAGGCCCTTGATCTGCTGCCGGCCCGCCGGCCAGCCCCCATGGGCAATCGTAAAGATCAGTTCACGAAAAATCTCTTCCCCCTCGCCGCGGACGATGACATCAATCCAGGGGGCTTCGGAAAGGACCTGCCTATACATGAAGGTGGCATGGATGCCGCCCAAAACACGCACCGCGTCGGGCACGACCTCAGAGGCGATTTTTAAAACCTCCTCGGCCTTGTATATGGAGGGCGTGATCGCCGTCGTCCCGACCACATCCGGCCGCAAGTCCGCCAAGCGCTTGCGAATTTCTCCGTCACTCAGGTCGTTGGTCATGGCATCAATGAAATGGATGTCATCGAAACCGGCGTCCCGCAAGTGCCCGGCCAGGTAGGCGACCCAGGCCGGTGGCCAGTTCCCCGCAATCTCCGCGCCGCCAGAGTGATAATTCGGGTGAATTAGGACAATGCGCATGGTCGCCCCCTTTTGTTGTCAATTTTATTTTACAGTTTTTTTGTTCATTAAAATTGACATACATCAAAAACGACCATTGGCGGGCTTTGCCGCCTCCCCCTATTGCGCAAAAAAGATGGTGCGCCTGTCAGCTGCAAACCTCCTATTGGCGGGGCAACTGCGCCGCCACGCTTGGCAAGGGGGAGAACAGCGGCGGAAACTAGGGCTCTTCGACGTTCGGGGCAAAAAAGCAAAAAACCCCGGCGCAAAGGCCGGGGTTCTGCTTGGATAGGGGCCAGATGCCTCAAGCGGCCTTGGCGAAGCGGGCCTTGATCTGGGCCAGGATGGCGCCTTTGTTGATGTCGTTGGCGCCCATCTTGATCATGGCGTCGGCGAACTTGTCCACGATCTCGGTGATGGCCGCCTCCGAGAGCTGGTTGAGGATGCCGATGCGGATCTGAACCGGCTCGGACAGGGTCGGCCAAATGCAAAAGCCCTCGGCCCGGCAGCCCTGCACCAGTTCCTTTTCCCGGCCCGCCAGCCCGTCGGGCAAGTTGCAGACCACCAGGCTGGTCATGTTGGAGGTCACCTTGCAGCCCATGGCCGAGACCGCGTCCCGCAGCACGGATTCGTGGAAGGCATAGTCCTGGGCCTTGCGGGCCCGGCCGTATTCCAGGGAGAGGCGCAAGGCTTCGTGGAACGAGGCCACGGCGTAGCAGGAATGGGTTTGGTGATAGCCCGCCGCCTCAACGTCCTGGCCGTCCACGATCGCCCAGTGGCGCGCCGCCAGCACCGGATGGTGCACGTAGGAGTAACAGCCCCGCTTTTTCACCAGGTCGATGTAGGTGTCGCTGAAGCTGACCGGCGCATAGGTGAGCGGCAGGCCCAGCACGCCCTTTTGCGGGCAGGACGCCCAGCCGACGATCGCCGGGTAGTCGTCGATGCTGAAGTCGGCGATGCCCAGGCTGGAGACCGCGTCGATCAGGCCCATGGCGCCGTGCTTGGCGCAGGCGTCGTTGAAGCCCTGCAGGTCATTGATGCGACCGCTGCCGGTCTCCCAATGGGCCATGAAGGCCCACATGGGCTTGTGCTCGGCCAAGGCCGCTTCCACCATCTCGCCGGTCACCGAGGTGCCGTGGGGC
>JANQKX010000250.1 GCA_028280915.1 Kiloniellaceae bacterium | reverse complement strand
AGTGTAGACGCCGTCCACGTCGGTATAGATATCGCAACGATCGGCGCGCAGGGCCGCCGCAAGTGCAACGGCTGAGGTATCGGAACCGCCGCGGCCCAGGGTCGTGATGCGGCCCTGGTCGGAAACACCCTGAAAGCCCGCCACCACCGCGACCTGGTTTTCCTCGAATCGGCGCTCGATCTCGTCGGTCTCGATATCGCGAATCCGCGCCGAACCGTGGGCGTTGTTGGTGCGCACCGGGATCTGCCAGCCGTGCCAGGACCGGGCGGGAACCCCCATGGCCTGCAGCACGATGGCCAAAAGCCCCGAGGTCACCTGCTCGCCCGAAGAGACCACCGCATCGTATTCCCGCACGTCGTAGAGGGAGGCGGCGTCGCGCACCAAGGATACCAGGTCGTTGGTCACTCCCGCCATGGCCGAGACCACCACCGCAACCTGGTTGCCGGCGGCATGCTCGGCCTGGATGCGCCGCGCCGCATTACGTATCCGGTCCATATCGGCAACGGACGTGCCGCCAAATTTCATCACGATACGAGACATCAAAGACCCATGTTTCCAAAATGATACCTGTCGGATCGGCAAAAAGGGCGATGGCTCGGGCAGGCCCATTCATGCCGCCAAAACCCGAGAGACACCTTGCCGCCAACCCAAGGCCTATCCATACTCTTAAGGGGCAGTGCTAGGCAAGGTCCGCTCAAACCACGGGTTGGAAATAATTTTTGCCTCGGAAAGGGTATGGAAGATGGCAGCAAAGGCAGGTGCGGCCACACGGGCTGGCGAAGAAACAATGGATGAAAAGCCCGCCGGGACCCGGCCCCATAGCTCGGTAGATGATGCGGAAGTGGCCAAGTTCACCGCCATGGCCGAGGCCTGGTGGGACCCGGACGGCAAGTTCAAGCCCCTGCACAAGCTCAATCCGGCCCGCCTTACCTACATCCGCGACAAACTGCTGGCCCATTACGGCTTGGATGGGGCGAATCCGACCCCGTTATCCGGCCTGGACATTTTGGACATCGGCTGCGGCGGCGGCCTGCTGTGCGAGCCCATGGCCCGCCTGGGCGCGAGGGTGACCGGAGTAGACGCCTCGGAAAGAAACATCTCCATCGCCCAGGCCCACGCCGAGTCGTCGGACCTGCCCATCACCTACCTGTGCACCAGCGCCGAGGCCCTTTTGGAACAAGGCAAATCCTATGACGTGGTGCTCAATATGGAAGTGGTGGAACACGTGGCCGAGGTGGACACTTTTCTGGCTGCCAGCGCCGGGTTGCTGAAGGCGGGCGGTATCAGCTTCTGCGCCACCTTGAACCGCACCACGAAATCCTACCTCATGGCCATCGTCGGGGCGGAATACCTGCTGCGCTGGTTGCCCCGCGGCACTCACGATTGGCAAAAGTTCCTGCGCCCCTCCGAACTGGTGCGCCATCTGGAGGCAAATGGCCTGACGGTGGAGGACCTGACGGGTGTCGCCTATAACCCCTTGGCGGACAAGTGGTTCCTGGCCCCCCGGGATCTGGACGTCAATTACATGCTTTGCGCGGTTAAGCCTTAGACCGCTACGATGCGGATGGTCAGCGCGGCGCGCTTTAGGCGTTTTCCTTGGGCAGCCAGGGCACGCGGGAGACCTTAACCCCTTCCTCGTCCAGGGATTTCGCCTCCTCCTCCGAGGTTTCGCCGTAGATATTGCGCTCCTCACTCTCCCCATAGTGGATTTTGCGCGCCTCTTCGGCGAAGCCGTTGCCCACGTAATCGAAATTATCCTCGATCGTCTTTTGCATCTCCCGCATGGCCTTGTGCATCTCGGCGACCTTGCGGGTTTCCATGGCCGCCTTTTGCGTCATGGCCGAATTGGGCG
>JANQKX010000207.1 GCA_028280915.1 Kiloniellaceae bacterium | reverse complement strand
ACGGGGCAGGCTCGGCGGGCATCGCCTGCGCGGAACTGATCAAGGCCATGGGCATGCCGTCGGAGAACATCATCCTGTGCGATACCCGCGGGGTGATCTACAAGGGCCGCGAGGCCGGCATGAACCAGTGGAAGTCCGCCCACGCGGTGGAAACCGAGGCCCGCAGCCTGGCGGATGCCATGGAGGACATGGACGTGTTTTTCGGCCTCTCGGCCAAGGGCGCGGTGACCGCGGACATGGTGCGCGCCATGGCCAGCAAGCCCATCATCTTCGCCATGGCGAACCCTGACCCGGAAATCACCCCGGAAGAAGTGGCCGCGATCCGAGGGGACGCCATTGTCGCCACGGGCCGCTCGGACTATCCCAATCAGGTCAACAATGTCTTGGGCTTTCCCTATATCTTCCGGGGCGCCTTGGACGTGCGGGCCATGACCATCAACATGGAAATGAAAATCGCCGCCGCCCAGGCTCTGGCCAAGCTGGCGCGGGAAGACGTGCCCGACGAGGTGGCAAAGGCCTATGCCAGCACGGACCTGCACTATGGCCCCGACTACATCATTCCCGCCCCCTTTGATCCGCGCCTGATTTCCGCCGTGCCGGCGGCTGTCGCCAAGGCGGCCATGGACAGCGGCGTCGCCCGCAAGCCCATCGACGATTTCGATGACTACGTGCAGCAGCTGTCGGCTCGCCTGGACCCCTTGGCCGCCAGCATGCAGGGGATCGTCAAGAAAGTGCGGGCCAACCCCAAGCGGGTGGTCTTCGCGGAAGGGGAGGAGGACGCCACCATCCGCGCCGCGCTGGCGTTCAACGACGGCGGTTTCGGGACGGCGGTGCTGGTCGGCCGCGAGGAGATCATCGAGGAAAAGATGTCCGCCATGGGCCTGCTGTCTTCCGATCTGGAAATTCACAATGCCCGCTTGTCCAAACGCAATCAAACCTACCGGGATTTTTTGTACGGCCGCATGCAGCGGCGGGGCTTCCTGCTGCGCGATTGCCAGCGGGAGGTTAACCTGAATCGCAATATCTTCGCCGCCTGCATGGTGGCTTGCGGGGACGCGGATGCCATGGTGACCGGTCTCACCCGTTCCTTCGGCGTGGCCTTCGAGGATATCCGCACGGCCATCGACCCCTTGGAGGACCACCGGGTATTCGGCCTCTCCATCGCGGTCCAGCATGCTCGCTCAATTTTTATCGCCGACACCACGGTGCACGAGTTTCCCGACGCGGAACAATTGGCCGACATTGCCGAGCAGACGGCGCACTTTGTAAGGGGGCTGGGTCATACGCCGCGGGTGGCGTTTTTGTCCTATTCCTCCTTCGGCAATCCCCTTCGCGACTATACCCGGCGCATTCGCGGGGCGGTGGCTGAATTGGACGGCCGGAACGTTGATTTCGAGTATGACGGGGAGATGCAGGCCCATGTGGCCCTGAACCACGAGATCATGCAGCAGTACTACCCGGTTTGCCGCCTGACCGGGGCCGCCAACGTGCTGATCATGCCGGGCCTGCACAGCGGCAATATCTCCGCCAAGCTCATCCAGCAGGTGGGCGGCGGCACGGTGATCAGCCCGATCCTGATCGGTCTGTCCAAACCGGCCCAGGTGGTGCAGCTGGGCGCGTCGGTCAACGATCTGGTGACGGCCGCGGCCCTGGCGGCCTTCGAGGCGGGGCAAGCCGAGAAGAGTTAGAGTTGGCCCATACTGGTGCGGCTAAAGTTTGTCGCGCAGGCTGTAGTAAAACATGCCCAGCACCATGCCCGGCCAGCGCAGCAAGGTGCCGCCGGGAAAGCGGTAGGTGGGCATGCTGGCCATCAAATCAAACCGCTCGGCCTGACCGGCCAAGGCTTCCGCGATGACCTTGCCGGCCAGGGAGGTCAGGGCCAGACCGTGGCCGGAAAAGCCCTGGGCGTAGTAGATGTTATCGCCCAGGCGGCCGAAGTCGGGCAGGCGGTTGACCGTGACCGCCAAGGTGCCGCCCCAGGCATAGTCGATCCGGGTCTGGGCCAGCTGGGGATAAACCCGCAGCATGTACTTGCGCACAAAGCTCTTCAGGTCGTTGGGAAAGCCGCGCCGGTAGTTTTCCCCGCCGCCGAACAGCAAGCGGTGGTCGGCGCTGAGGCGGTAGTAGTCGATCACGAACTTGCTGTCGGCCACCGCCACGTCGTCGCGGATCAATGCCCGGGCGCCGTCTTCGCCGAGGGGTTCGGTGGCGAGCACGAAGTTGTTGATGGGCATGATGCGGCTGGCGATGCGCGGCTCGAGCTTTTCCAGGTATCCATTGCAGGCCAGGACGGCAAAATCGGCGGTGACCTCGTCGCGACCGGTGCGTATCCGCAGTTTTTGGCCCTGATCCACCGATAGGGCCGCCGTGCCCTCGAACAGACGGGCGCCGGCATCCTCGGCGGCCTTGGCCAGTCCCAGGGCGTAGTTCAAGGGATGCAGGTGGGCGGCGCCCCAGTCCATGGTGCCGCCATGATAGATCTCCGTGCCCAGGCGTTCGGCCACCTCCGCCTTGGAGAGCACCTCGATGTCGTCATAGCCGTGGTTGCGGGTGACATCCTCGGCGAATTCGGTCAGCTCCGCCACGTCCCCGGGCTTATAGGCCACATGCATGATGCCCGGTTTCAGGTCGCAATCGATATTGTGCCGGGCAATGCGCCCGCGCACCAGGTCCTTGGCCTCCTCCGCCAGTTTCCAAAGGCCGGCCGCGGCTTCCGGTCCCAGGAGCTTGGCCAATTCCTGGGGGTCCTTGCGCTGGCCGCTGCCCAGCTGACCGCCGTTGCGCCCCGAGGCGCCCCAGGCCAGCCGCTGCGCCTCCAGCAGCACCACATCATAGCCCCGTTCGGCCAGGTGGAGGGTGGAGGACAAGCCGGTGAGCCCGCCCCCGATGACGCAGACATCGCAGGTCAGGGATTCGCCAAGGGGCGGGCGCTCCGTCAGCTCCTTGGCCGTGGCGAGGTAATAGGACGGTGCGTGGTCAAGCAAGTTTGGCGGCCTTGGCATGGGCAAAAAGGTGCAGCATCTCATAGGCCAGGTTAGCGCCCGCCAGGGCGGTGATTTCGCCCACGTCGTAGGCGGGCGCCACCTCCACCACGTCCATGCCCACCAGGTTGATGCCGCGCAGATGGCGCAGGATATGGAGGGCCTGGTGGGAGGAAAGGCCGCCACAGACCGGCGTGCCCGTGCCCGGGGCGAAGCTGGGGTCCAGGCAATCGATGTCAAAGGTGATATAGGCCGGGTGATTGCCCACCAGACGCCGTATCTCACGCGCCACCGCGTCGGGCCCTTCCCGATGCACCCAGGGCGCGTCCATGATGTTAAAGCCAAGGGTATCGTCATTGTGGGTCCGCAGGCCGACTTGCGCCGAGCGGGCCGGGTCCACCAGGCCTTGCTTGGTGGCATGGTAGAACATGGTGCCGTGATCGACCCGATCTTCCCCGCCTTCGTCGTTCCAGGTGTCGGAATGGGCGTCAAAGTGGATCAGGGAAAGCGGGCCGTGAATGGTGTGATGGGCCTTGAGGATGGGGTAGGTGATGAAGTGGTCACCGCCCAGGGACAAAGCCGCTGCGCCGCTGGTAATAATCTGAGCGATATGGGATTCTATGGCCTCGGGAATGGTATGGGGGCGGCCGAAGTCAAAAAAGCAGTCGCCGTAGTCCACCAGGGCCAGCTCCTTTAGGGGATGCAGATCGGCGCCATAAGGCCGCTCCCACGCCAAGTTGGCCGAGGCGGCCCGCAAGGCGCGCGGCCCGAAGCGAGCCCCAGGGCGGTTGGTGGTGGCGGAATCCAGGGGAATGCCGGTAATGGCCACGTCCACGCCGGTCAGGTCGCGGCTATACTTGCGCCGGAGGAAACTGAGCGCGCCGGCATAGGTGGTCTCGGCACCGGAGTATTTGAGGCTCTCTTGGGTGAAAGCGAAATCGCCGTCGGGGGACTTGGTCATTACGGGTTTTCTCTTGTTGTAAGGGGCTTGCACTGAAAGCCGAAGGTTTGACTGGCCCAAGGTGGCTGAGGCATCAGGTTTTTTCAAGCCAGACGGAAAAATTGTTGGCCGGCATGTCGACCAAGGTTGGTTGTGAAAGGCCCTGACCTTGTGCCAATTCCTCAATGTCATCTATGTCGCGGACGCCCCATTGGGAATTACGGGCCCGAAGGCTTTGGTCAAAGGCCGCGTTGGAGGGCGCCGTGTGGGTGCCGTTCCGGCGGAAGGGCCCATATAGGAAGAGCAGGCCGCCAGGCATCAAGTGGCGGGCGGCGCCGGCCATCAATCCTTCCGTGGCCGCCCAGGGCGAGATATGCACCATGTTGATGCACAGGATGGCGTCGCACGGCGGTGTGGGCCAAGAGGCCCAAGTCACGTCCAGGTCCATGGGTGGCAGCACGTTGTCGAGTCCGGCGGCGGACACATGACTGGCGATGCTCCGGCGGCCGCGCGGGTCCAGCTCGCTGGGCTGCCAGGTCAGATCCGGCGTGGCGCGGGCGAAATGGGTCACATGTTCGCCGGTCCCGCTGGCGATCTCGAGAACGTGACCGCGGCGGGGCAGGCGCTGCAGCAACACCTCCAGGATGGGCTGCCGGTTGCGTTGGGCCGCGGCAGCATAGAGGCGATGATCGGGCTCTGACATGTGGGCCGCTCTCCCCTTGACGACTTGATTTAGTCTCCCAAGCTAGAAGGTCGTTTTCAATGTCGCAAGCTTGGCGGCCTGCGTCGTTTTGAGAACTCCCGGGCGTGAACGGCACCCCATAGGCTAGAGGCTCGCACCGGGGGCGGGCTTGCGCCCCCGGCTTTAGGCATGATAGGCAAGGCCATGCTCGACAAACTGAAAAGTATTTTTGCCCTTCCTGTCGAAGACAGCGATACCCATGGGGGACCCAGCCGGGATCTGCAGGTGGCCGCCGCCGCCCTGATGGTGGAGGCCGCCCAGATGGACGACAACTTCGGCGCTGACGAAGAGGCCAAGATCCTCAGCCTGGTCCAAACTCGGTTTGACCTGGACAGCGCGGCGGCGCAAAAGGTCGTCGACGCGGCTCAACGCAAGGTCGATCGCTCGGTGCAGAATTTCGGCTTCACCAAGGTGATCAACGACTCCTTTACCCACGAGGAGCGGGTGGACCTCATGTCCATGCTGTGGGAGGTGGTCTATGTGGACGGCGAGCTGCACGATCTGGAGGCCAGCCTCATGCGCCGTGTGGCCGGCTTGCTGTTCGTCTCCGATCACGAAAACGGCCACGCCCGTAAACAGGCCCTGAAAAGATTACAGGCTGCGCCAACTGACCCTTCCGATTAGACGGATATTCACTAAATTAAGGCCAGGACCGGATGTTGACGATACCAAGGCGTCCATGAGGACCTGGCGCGGTTCCCCACGGGGTGGAGCCGCAGGATGAGGAGAAAAGCAAACCATGACCTACATCGTCACCGAGGCTTGCATCAAGTGCAAGTACATGGACTGCGTCGAAGTCTGTCCGGTGGACTGTTTTTACGAAGGCGCCAACATGCTGGTCATCCATCCCGACGAGTGCATCGATTGCGGCGTCTGCGAGCCCGAATGCCCGCCCGAGGCGATTGTCCCCGATACGGACCCCCAGGCCGATCAATGGTTCGAGCTGAACCGGGAATACAGCGACAACAAATGGCCGAACATCACCCGCAAGGGCGAAGCCCCGGCGGATGCGGATGACTTTCAGAATGTCGAAGGTAAGTTCGAAAAGTTCTTCTCGGCAGAGCCCGGAACAACCGACGCCTGAATTTGGGGGGCGGCCCGGCTGCCGGCCCGGGCCGTCCCCCTGCGACAGAATCGCCCTCTCTCTTGCGTATCGCCTGAGCCACCTTATCTATTGGAAAAGGGGATCCGCCGGTCGACAGCAGCCTTGTTGTCAATCTGCACAATTTGTGCTAAACTGTTGAACATAATGGAGATCCGTAAGTTTGGGACCTATCGTGCCCCACGTACGTTGGGGCCGCGTGGGTCCCTGAGCGTTTTTGAGTGAGGAAGTTTGCGCCAATTCCGCGCCACCACGGCGGAAAGGACCGGAATGGCAATCAATCCAAGCACGCATCCGAACAAAAACCGCTTCGAGTATAGAGCAAGAGGACGGAATGGCTAAGACTGATTACGAAGAGGGTGATTATGTGGTTTACCCAACCCACGGGGTTGGCCGGGTTCTCGGTGTGGAGAGCCAGGAAATTTCCGGCATCACCCTGGATTTGATTGTCATTAAATTTGAAAAAGACCGCATGACCCTGCGCGTGCCGGTGAACAAGGCGCAAGATTCGGGACTGCGCAAATTGTCCAGCCGCAAGATGATGGATACGGCCCTGACCACCCTGCAGGGCCGCAGCCGGGTGAAACGCACCATGTGGAGCCGGCGGGCGCAGGAATATGAAGCCAAGATCAATTCGGGCGACCCTGTTTCCATTGCCGAGGTGGTGCGCGACTTGCACCGCAGCGCGGATCAGCCCGATCAGTCCTACAGCGAGCGGCAGATGTACCAGGCCGCGCTGGACCGCCTGGCACGGGAACTGGCGGCGGTGGAAAAAATCGACGAGATTGCGGCTGCGCAAAAGCTGGAACAATTGCTCACGGCTGCGTAAGCTAAGAAGCATGTGCCCCGGGCTCATCCGCCAGGGGCCGATAGGGTGACGGGCCGCCTGGCCATCTGTCCGGGTTTAACCCGTCAGCCGTTCACCAGCCCGCGCTCCGGGGACTTTATCGTCGCCATATCAGCGCTGATGTAGAGAGGGTATCTGCCCGCGTGGAAGCGAAGCGGCAGAAGTTTGCGATTCTCCGCGCCAGCCGACGGGTTTGGGCGATCGGGTCGATTCATGGCGATTCCCGGCGGATCGAGGCGCTGCATCACGCCCTCGGCGCCCGCCTTCAGTTCGGCGACCGGCTGGTTTACTTGGGCAACATCATCGGCTGGGGCGACGACGTGCGCGGCACCCTGGACGAACTGTTGCTCTTCCGGCGGGAGTTTCTCGCCCAGCCTTTTTCCATCGTCGAGGATATCGCCTACCTGCGGGGCAGCCAGGAAGAGATGTGGCAGAAGCTGCTGCAGCTTCAGTTTGCCGCCGACCCCCGGGCGGTCATGGAATGGATGCTGGGCCAAGGGGTGGGCGCCACCCTTGCCGCCTATGGCGTGCCGCCGGAGGAGGGCCTGCGCAAGGCCCGCTCCGGCCCCATGCACATCACCCGATGGACCGGTGAGTTGCGCCAGGCCATGCGGGCCGTTCCCGGCCATGCCGAGCTGCTGGGCGCCGTGCGCCGGGCCGCCTATACGGACGACGGCGCTTTGCTGTTCGTCAACGCGGGCATCGATCCCAGCCGCCCGCTGGAAGCGCAAAAGGACAGTTTCTGGTGGGGCTACGGCCGGTTTTCCGCCATGACCGAGACCTTCGGCGGTTTCCGCTGCGTGGTGCGGGGCTTCGCCCCGGAGCATCCGGGACTAGAGGTGGGGGACTTCACCGCCACCTTGGACGGCGGCTGCGGTTTCGGCGGCCCGTTGATCGCGGCCTGCTTCCTGCCCAGCGGCGAGATGGTGGATCACATCTCGGTCTGACTGACCGGCCCTTGCCCGGCGGCATTTCCCGACAATTTTGGCTCTTTGGCCCATCAAACCGTCTCTTTCGGTGATCCACGACCGCGGGATCTACGTAAATCTAAATAACAGTGGAGTGACGGGGAGACCTTTTGCCGGAGGGCGGGGGCGATCCGGTCGGCTTCGCGGCGGAGCAACAAAACAAGATCGACGCGAGTATGCCATGAAAACCTTTGAAGAGGGTCCCCAGCAAGTATCCCAGGCCCGGTTCGTCCGCTCGGCTATGCAAAAGCCCATCCTGAGCCGGGATCGGGAGTTTCAGCTCGCCCTGGCCTGGCGGGATGAGCAAGACCAGGATGCGTTGGACGAACTGGTCTCCGCCTATACTCGACTGGTGATCGCGGTGGCGGCCCGTTACCGCAACTATGGCCTGCCAATGAGCGACCTGATCCAGGAAGGCATGATCGGATTGCTCCAGGCCGCCGGCCGCTTCGATCCGGAGCGCGAGGTGCGTTTTTCCACCTACGCCTCCTGGTGGATCCGCTCCTCCATGCAGGATTTCGTTCTGCGCAACTGGTCGGTGGTGCGGGTGGGCTCCACGGCGGCGCAAAAGGCTTTGTTTTTCCGTCTCTGGCGCCTGCGCAACCTCATCGAACGAGCATCGGGCGAGCCGCTAGATTTCGACGGCCGCACGGCCATTGCCGATCAGCTGGGAACGGGTATCGCCGACGTGGAGCGCATGGAAGTGTGTCTTTCCGGTGGCGATCTCTCGCTAAACGCCCAGTTCGGCAATTCCGATAGTGCCTACCAAGATGGCGACCAATGGCAGGACGTCCTGGTGGACGAGCGGCCCCAAGCCGAGGAACTGGTCATCTCCAGTCGGGACGGTGAAATCGTCGGCGGCTGGATCTACGAGGCCATGGACCAGTTG
>JANQKX010000138.1 GCA_028280915.1 Kiloniellaceae bacterium | reverse complement strand
CTGAGCCCCAAGGCGCCATGACCATGATCCTTGGTATTAGTTCAAATATTGCAGCAGGCTCATGGAGCGCATGCGCGACAGGGCCGAGTAGGCGCCTTGCAGCTGCAGCTCGTCGAAAGCCAGCTGGGTGCTGGCGGCGGCGATATCCACGTCCTCAATATTGGACACCAGGTTTTCGGCGAACAATTGAAAGCCCTGATGGCTGACCTTCTGCTGTTCTAATACCTTGGTATTGGCACCCACTTCACCGCGCAGGTCGCTCAGGCCGTCCACCGCATCGTTGATGAGATCGTAGGCTTGCTGCAGCACGTCCTTGTCGCTGTTGGCGCCGGCGTAGCTCATGTAGGACAGGCCGCGCAGCAGCTTTTCAAAGGTGGGATCATCGGCGGTGACGCCGTAAATGGTTTCCAAACTGTCATCGGCGCGGACGGAAAACAGATGTTCGTCGCCCTGGTAATAGCTGTCATCGGCGCTAAAACTGCCCGGCAGTCCGGCCTGGGGATCATAGTCCGCGTCGGCCAAATCCACCGGCGGAATATCGGTCTTGGTGCCGCCGAAGATGTAAAACCCGCCGTTTTGCTTGTTCAGCTCGGCCTCGATTTCGGACAGGTAGGTCTCGGCGAATTGCTCCAGAGGCAGATCGTCCATGTTAGCGCCGGAAAGGCCCTGGGCAATGGTGGCCAGCACGTCGGTGGAACGGTCGACCATGGTGCCCAAGGCCGATTCCATGAGATTGAGGCGGCCGAGCGCGGAATCGATGTTGGTTTTGAACTGCTCCGACCGGGAAATGGAGCGCTCCATGCTTACCAGCTGGTTGGCATCGGTTGCGAGCGGTGCGTAGGATTGGGACTTTTTGCCGCTGGCCATCTGTACCTGAGTTGCCGCAACATCCGACTGGGTCTTGAAGATGTTGGACGTCATGATCTCGAACTGGGCGATGTTTGAAACACGGATCATTGTTTCAATTTCCTGCTTCTGGAATCGCTAAACGCACGGGCCGGTGTCTCCTATAAATTGAGAAGCTGATCGAACAGCTCGTTGGCGGTCTGGATCACCCGCGCCGAGGCGTTGTAGGCATTTTGGAAAATCACCATGTTGGCCAGCTCTTCGTCCAGATTGACGCCGGAGTAGGACAGCACCTTGGTCTCCAGGGACTGGTAGGTGAAGGATTCGAACTCCAGGGTGTTTTGCGCGCTGGCCGCGTTGGCGGCGCTGAACGACAGCATGGTCGTGGCGTAGCCCGAAAGGGTGGTGGTGGCATTGGCCGGGCCGTTGGCCACCGCGTCAAAATTGATGTTTTCCGCGAAGGCCGCGGCCAGGTCCTGGGCGATCCGGCCGTCGCCGTTACCCACGTAGTAGTCGGGGGAGGTGCCGTTGAGGGCGCCGCGGGAGAGGTATTCCGGATTGGCGGCGATGTCCGCGCGCACCTCAATGGTGCTGGAAATGCCGGTCTGTTCGCCCTGATTGGCGGTCGCCATGCCGGTGCCCGACTGATTGGGCGTCTGGAAAAGGTCGTTCAGCCCGAAAAAGTGGGAAAAGCCCTTGTATTCCTCGGCGGTGCTGTCGCCGTCCGCGTCAATGGTGATGGTCGCATCCCCTTTGTCCGCTTCCGGGCCGTTATCCAATATGGCCAGGCTGTAGCCGTTTTCCAGCTTGATTTCCATGCGGTCATCGACCCAGGCGGCCTCGCCGAAATCGATGCCGGAATTCAGATAGTTGGCGATCACCGTCAGGATGTCGTCGGGGCTGGTGGTCCCGGCCGAGATGGTCAATTCGGTGGTCGCCGGCGCCCCGTCGGAATCGAGGATTTGCAAGGTGACATCATCGCTGAGCGTCAGGGTGTCGCCGGGCGCGGTGATTTCCCGCGTCCCGTAGAGGGTCGCCGGATCCCCGGCGGCGGTGCCGCTGCCAGAGAGGGTGTTGGCGCCGCGGTTGTGGACCTGATTGAGCTGGTCCCGGATGGCCGCGGCCAGCTGATCCAGTTGGCCGGTCATGGCGGGCAGGGTTTCGTCGCGCATCTCCACCAGGCCGGCGATCTTGCCGGTGTTGATGGAGGCGGTGATGTCGTTGGCCGCCAGCCCGCTGCCGTCATCGTTGACGTAGATACCGCTGATCGCCGTGGGGTAGGTCTGTCCGGCGGTGATGGCCGTTGTGGGGGTGTAGGAAACCGTGGCGGCGGTGGCGCCGCTGATCAGTGAACGGCCGCCCTTGGTCACCACGGTCAAGTGGTTCTCGCTGTTGACGAAGCTGGTCACGCCCAGGTTCTCGGCGATGATCTTCAGAGAGGTATCGCGCTGATCTTCCAGGTCGCCGATGGGGATGTCCTGGGACAGGTTGCGGGAAATGGCCTCGTTCAGTTCGGCGATG
Source organism: Kiloniellaceae bacterium (assembly GCA_028280915.1). Classification (GTDB taxonomy): domain Bacteria; phylum Pseudomonadota; class Alphaproteobacteria; order Kiloniellales; family Kiloniellaceae; genus JANQKX01. The sequence goes on along the minus strand of JANQKX010000138.1, from coordinate 18,789 downwards.
GCCGTCAAGTGGGTGTTGACCAGATCCACCGCGGCCTCGATTTCCGTGTCGGCTTGGGAGCGCAGGGCCTGGACTTCGTCGGCCGTGCTGTTGATGTGGTTGGCCAGGGCCACGGCTTCGCTCACCGCGGTGGACAGAGTGGCGGTGATCTCCGGCGTGTTGGCCGCGTTTTCAATGGCGGTGGCCAGGTTGGTGATCGAGGTGCTGAGTGAGTTGTTGTTGGCGACCGAGCCGTAGGTTTCTTGAATCCGAGCCTGATAGTCGGACAGCACCTGGGCCTTGGCCGTATCGGAGGTTTGCTTTACCAGATCCGTGACCAGATGAGTCTCCACTTGGCGGATGACCCGCGCGGTTTCCACGCCGGATCCCTGGCCGCCCACGACCCGGGTTTGCTGCTCGTAGACCTTGCGGCTGTATTCGGCCGTGTTGACGTTGGCGATGTTGTTGGAAATGACCTGCAGGGCGCTTTGATTGGTCTGCAGGGCGCTGAGCGCGTTGTTGAGTGTAATCGCAAGGGACATGATCGTTCTGCCGAATGAGGTCTCGGATAAGGTCGGTTAGGACACGCGGTCCACTTGCACGGATACGGGCGGTCCCGCGCGCTGGGCCGTCACGGCGCCGCCGCTGGAATAGCCCTGGGTCACGCTCTGGCTTTGCACCGCGTCCACGATGGCATTGGCGATCTTCTGATTGACCGCCTGGGCCGCTCGGATGGCGGCGGCGTTGGTGTCCATCACGCCGTGCATGCGCTCGGTGATGTCGCGCAGTTCGGCTTTGAGCCGCGGGTCGATGGACGCAAAGAACTCCGGCCGGCCGGCGAGCTCCTTGGTCAGGCTCTCATAGGTGCCGACCAGGACGGTCTTGCGGTCCTGCAGCTCGCTGAAGTCGCGCACCTTCATGGCCCGCAGGAGTTCCACCTCCCGGCTCATGATCTCGGTCAGCTCCCGCACGGTGGCGATCACCGCCTCGATGGGGTCGGCCTCAATGGCATGGGCCTGGATGGGGGTGGCCTTGTGGGGCGTGTCGCCGCTGTGCTGTGCGGCCATGGCGTGATTTTGCATTATGAGTCCACCTGCTGGAGCTTGAGAATTTCCTTTTGCACCGCATCGGCGATGCCCACCCCGCCGCTGCGGGACATGGCCTTGCCATATTCCTGAACCATGATGGAGCGATAGACCTGCTCCGAGGAGCCGCCGCCGAAGAGGCCGCTGCCGTCCAGGCCTTCGAAGAGGGGGGCCATCATCTGGGCCAGGAACACCGCTTCGAATTCCTCGGCGGCCTGGCGCACACTGGATTTGCCTTGCCCGTTTTTCGAGCCGGTAAGGCCCTCGGCACCGTTGGCGCTCAGGCGCGGGGTTTGCACCGCGAATTCCATTACAGCACCTCGATGTCGGCTTGCAGGGCGCCGGCGGCCTTGATGGTCTGCAGGATGGTAATCATGTCCCGCGGGCCCACGCCCAGGGCGTTCAAGCCGTTGACCAGCTCCTGCAGGCTGATGCCCGAGGAGACGATGGCCAGACGGTTGTCGGCGTCCTCGTTCACGTCGATATCCGTGCGGTCGACCACCTCTGTCTGGCCGGTGTTGGAAAAGGCCGTGGGCTGGCTGACCTGGGGCGTCTCGGTGATACGGATGGTCAGGTTGCCCTGGGCGATGGCCACCGTGCTGATGCGCACCTTCTCGCCCATGACGATAACGCCGGAGCGTTCGTCCACCACCACGCGGGCGATCTGGTCCACCTTAACCGGGAGCTGCTCAATATCCGTCAGGAGGGCTACCGTGTTGCCCTGATACTTGGCCGGTACGGCCAGTTGAACCGTGCCCGAATCCAGGGAGCGGGCCGTTTCCGGTCCGACGAACTGGTTAATGGCCGCGGCGATGCGCCGGGCCGTGGTGAAGTCCGGGTTGCGCAGGGAGATCTTCACCCGGTTCAGATGGTCCAGGACGAAGTCCAGCTCCCGCTCCACGATGGCCCCATTGGCGATGCGCCCGGCGGTGGGCACCCCCTTGGTGATGGTTTCCGCATTGCCTTGGGCGCTGAAGCCGCCGACCGCGATGGGGCCTTGCGCTACCGCGTAGACTTCCCCGTCGGCCGCCAAGAGCGGCGTGACCAGCAGGGTTCCGCCCAGCAGGCTTTCCGCGTCACCCAAAGCCGAGATGTTCACATCGATGCGCGAGCCCTGGCGGGCAAAAGGCGGCAGGTCGGCGGTGACCATGACGGCGGCCACGTTGTCCGTATCCAGATCCGCCTCGCGGGCGTTGATGCCCAGGCGTTGCAGCATGCCGATCAGGCTTTGCCGGGTGAAAACGGCTGAATTCAAATCGTCGCCGGTGCCGTTCAAGCCCACCACCAGGCCGTAGCCCACCAGCTGGTTGTCGCGCACGCCTTCGAACTCGACCACGTCCTTGATCCGGGTTTGCCCCAGCGCCGCCGGCGCGAAGAAGCTCAAGGCGAGGGTAAGGGCGAGCCCGAGCTGGGCCACATGGCGGGTAGAGCGGGAAAAGGAAAGGGAGCGGAAAGCAAACATAAAAGGCCTTTTTTGGTCCGGGACAGCAAACTGACAGACGTGCACCCCATGGAATGCGAAAGCCGTGCCAAGCCGTGACTTTGTGTAAGGCTCTGAAAAGAAGGGGTTTTTGGAAAGGTTGGCAGGCCGGACGATGGGTGCGCGTTGCCCGACGGATCACTTCTTGCCCAGGACAGGCAAAATTTGCCGGCATAAATGAGGTGCTTAACGTCAAATTAACCCCGCCGGTCCAGTTTGACTTTTTGTTGAGGAGTTGGGCCGCTGAGGAGCCGGCCGTTGAGGAACTGGGCTTGATCATGAAAGTCGATGGATTACGGACTCCGCAAAACAGCACGGCGCTCAAAAGAACCCAACGAAGCGGTGCCGCGGCCGCGAGCCGTTTTGCCGATAGCTTGAGCGAACAGCCCCAGACCGGGGAACCGGTGGCCGGGGGCGCCATCAGCCCGGTTGAAGCCTTGCTTTCCCTGCAAGAGGTGCCCGACGCCACCACCGGCCGCCGCAAAGGCATCAAAAGGGCGGAGAACCTCTTGGACGGGCTGGAAAACCTGCACCGGTCCTTGCTTTTGGGCACCGTGTCCGAGCCCCAATTGCTGCGCTTGCGCGACGATTTGGGCGCCGGCCGTTTTCCCAGCGGCGATCCGGACCTGGAGGCCCTGATTACCCAGATCGAAATCCGGGTCGAGGTGGAACTGGCGAAGCGGGGGCGGTGACGGTCTCAAGCAAAATGTTTATGAATTTTCCGATTATTTCAACATTATCCTTTGTTTTCAGCCTCCTGTGGCCGTTCGATAAACGAATTTGACTACTTGTGGAGATCGACTTTTTTTATATACTCCGCGGCGCGTTTTGGAATTTGCAACGAGTTTAAGAAATGACCGTTACCATCCCAACAGATTACAGACCGCAAGATGACGAAGCCTTCATGAATCCGACCATGCGGGAGTACTTCCGTCAGAAGCTTCTCACATGGAAAGCGGATTTGAGACGGGAATCTGGAGAAACCATCCAACACCTGCAAGAAGAGTCCCTGCACGAACCCGATATCGCTGACCGGGCTTCCCTGGAGACGGACCGCTCTCTCGAGCTCCGGACCCGGGACCGGGAGCGCAAACTGATCGCGAAAATCGATGCGGCCCTGCGGCGGATCGATGACGCGTCTTACGGCTATTGCGAGGAAACGGGCGAGCCCATCAGCTTGCGCCGCCTTGAGGCCCGGCCCATCGCCACCTTGTCGATCGAATCCCAGGAACGGCACGAACGCATGGAACGGACCCACAGGGACGACTAAAGCCAAGGGCCTGTTTTGCCGTTGCGGCGGCGGAAGAGGTGTCAACTCATAAAGGCCGGCGACGGAGAACGTTGCCGGCCTTTATTGCTTTGCGGTAGTTCCCGATCAGAACGGCCAGACGATGTCGAAGACCTGTTGGCCATAGCGGGGTTGCTGCACGTCCGTGAGCTGGCCGCGGCCGCCGTAGGAAACCCGGGCCTCGGCGATCTGGTCGTATTGAATGGTGTTGGTGGAGGTGATGTCCTCCGGGCGGATGATCCCGGCCACCTGCAATTCCCGCACCTCGTAGTTGACCCGGATTTCCTGGCGTCCGGCCACTACCAGATTGCCGTTGGGCAGCACCTGGGTGATCAGGCCGGCCACCCGCAGGTTGATGGTCTCGTCCCGGTCCACGGCGCCGGTACCCTCCGACGAGGAGCTGCTGCCGAAGTCGACCATGTTGGTGGGGTCATAGTCGCTGGGGAAGATCTTGCTCAAGGCCTGGGGATAGCCCAAGAGCGCGCTGGCCGCCGCGTCCTCGCTGGCCGAGCGGGTGCGGGTCGAGCGGTTGTTGATGGTGGCGTTGTCGGCGATCTGAATGATCACCGTCAAGATATCGCCCACGCGGGTGGCCCGCTGGTCCTTCAGAAAGGCCCGCGATCCGGGGCGCCACAGGGAATTGGGCTGACGCTCCACCGTTTCCGGGCGGGGCATGGGCAGGCTGATCGGCTGCACCCCGTTGGGTCCGGAGCCCGGGTTGTCGATGGTGGAAAGCTCGGGCTCGCTGCCCACGTTTTCCAGCCGGTCGACCATGCCCGAGCAAGCGGAAAGGCTCAGCCCCAGCACCGCGGCCACGAGAGGCGCCACATATCGCTTTAAAACGCACCGCTTTAAAATGCATCGCTTTAAGGTGCCCGGGTGTTGGCCCATTGATATGAATTTACTCATTTTTTCCGTCCTTGTTGGGATTGGCGCCGGTTCGGCGCATGTGTTCTGACAGCTTGGGCCGCGGCGCGGCCGCCTATTGGGCCGAGGCCAGGTGCGCGCCGGGCAGTTTCACCTGGACCAGGTTGGCATTGGTGACCACGCCGTTGACCACCGTGCGCGAGGCCGAGTTCATCACCCGGATTACTTCGCCCTGGGCGCCATCTTCCAGAGCCCGCCCTTGCACGGTCAAGACCATGGCGCCGCTGACCAGTTGCATGGTGATCAGGCTGTTTTTTTCCACCACGATGGGGATTTCCAGCTGATTGGCGCGTACTACCTCGCCGGCGGCGATGGGGCGGCGCGGGGTCAGAGTGACCAGGTCCTCCAGGTCGGTGACGGCGTTGCGGTCGACGCGGTGCGCCGCGACGCTGATCCATTCCACGTCCCGTTCGGTGATCACCTCGCCGGGCTGCATGCGGTGGCTCAGCACGGGGATTTGCGCCATCCTGACCGTCTTGCCGGAAATGCGCAGCGGCTTGACCTGCGTTTGGGCATGGGCAGCGCTGAGGTGGCCCAGAAAGCGGCGGCTGGCGTGTTCGTAGTGCAGATCGCCGAGAACCACCTTGGCCGGGACGTTGCTGGGCAGCAGGAGCTGGACGCCGGGATCGTCAAAGACCAACTGAAACTCGCCGCTGACCCCTTGAGCCGCCAGGCCCTGGCGTACCAGGGCGTCGATTTCCGACCGGCCCACCACCTGGCTGGCCCGGTGCACCACCACCTGATCCAGTTGGGAGCGGGGTTGCCACGCCACTTGGTGCTGAATGGCGATGCTGGCGAGCCACTGGGCCGGCAGCTGCAGCTCTTGACCCAGGGCGGGCGCCTTGGCGATGGCGGTGGCGGCCAGTTCGGGATTGTGATCCAGGCCGGTGAAGATATCTCCGAGCCGAACCATCGGGCCTTCCACCGTGGCGGATTGCTTCAACATGATGGGCTCGGGCAAAAGGCTGGCCTGGGACGCGCCATGGGGCAGGGCCAGGGTAAGGGTGAGCACCAGGGCGGCGATCGCCGGTCCGAGGCGGGGCAGGCGCGGGCCGAAGACGTTCATCATGACTTTATCTCCCAAAATCAGCTAAAGCCCTTAGAGGTTGGTGGCGATCTGCATCATTTCATCGGCGCTTTCGATGACCTTGGAGTTCATCTCATAGGCTCGTTGCGCGGTGATCAGGTTGGTGATCTCCTGCACCACGTTCACATTCGATCCTTCCAAGGCCCCTTGCTGGATGGTGCCGAAACCGGCGGAGCCCGGCACGGCGACGCTGGCCTGGCCGGAGGCCGGGGTTTCCAGGAAAAGATTGCCGCCGATGGCTTCCAGGCCGGCCTGGTTGGCGAAATTGGCGATTTCCAGCTGCCCCACCTGGGTGGGGGTGACTTGGCCGTCAATCTCGGCAAAGACCTCGCCGCTGGCGTTGATGGTCACCGAAATGGCGTCGCTGGGCACCGTAATGCCCGGCTGGACGATGAAACCGTCACTGGTCACCAGATCGCCCGTGGCGCTCAGTTGAAAGGCCCCGGCGCGGGTATAGGCGGTCTCGCCGGCGGGGGTCTCCACCATGAAATAGCCCTGGCCGTCAATGGCTAGGTCCATGGGATTGTCCGTGATGGTCAGGCTGCCTTGCTCGGAAATGCGGTAGACCGCCGCGGGTTCCACGCCCAAACCCAGCTGGATGCCCGTGGGCTCGATGGTCCCCGCGTCCGAGGAGTTGGAGCCCACGCGCACCAGGTTTTCATAGAGCAGGTCCTGGAATTCGGCCCGCTGGCGCTTGAAGCCCGTGGTGTTCATGTTGGCGATGTTGTTGGAGATGACCTCCACGTTGAGCTGTTGGGCCAGCATGCCCGTGGCACCGATGGATAGGGAACTCATGTCAGGATCTCCTTATTAAACGCCGTTGTTGCCGCCCAAGAGGCGGATCGCCGTCCGTTGGCGCTCGTCTTCTTGCTTGATCAATTTGGTCACCGAGGTGTAGCCCCGCATGGCTTCCATCATGCGCGAGACCTCCACGATCCCGATCACGTTGGAACTCTCCAGCATGCCCTGGACCAGTTCGGCATTCTCCGCTTCCTTGGGGATCTGGTCGCCGGGATCGTAGAGGCCGCCGGCTTGCTTCTTCAGGTCCTTGGGCGCGTCGAACTGCATGAGCTTGATGCGGGCGATAACCCCGTCACCCACGGAGACGGTGCCGTCCCGGGCAATCTTAATGTCCTGACTGTCGGGCGGGATGGAGATCTCCGCGCCGCCGTCGTCCAGCACCGGATAGCCGTGGGGGGTCACCAAGAGGTTTTCGGCATTCAATTGAAAGGCGCCGTTGCGGGTGTAGCGCGGGCCGATCTCGGTCTCCACCTGGAAAAAGCCGTCGCCCGAGATGGCGAGGTCCAAACTATTGTTGGTGTTGACCTTTTTCCCCTCGGTCAGGTCACGCACCAGACCGATATCCTGGGTGAAGGCCAACTTGTCGCCGTTGCCCATCTCGCGCAGGTGCTCCACGAAGGAGACCTTTTCGGATTTAAAGGCATTGGTGTTGATGTTTGCCAGGTTGTTGGCAATGACCTTCAGTTCGCGGGCAATCGCCATTTGCCGGGACAGTGCTATGTGACCAGAATTTTCCATTGCCTACCCATGGTTCAGATGCGGACAAGAGAGCGACCAACGCCGCTCGCTGCATTCGCCAGCTTTTATGCATGGGCCGTGCCACGGAGAAATTTAAGCAAAATCAATGGCCTGGGATCTGCATGCCGATTGCGGAAGCGTGAAAATGACCGCCCTGGGGCAGACCCTGCCCGGCAAATTTTGCCAGGCACCCAAGGGGGCGGGACCGGATTCTTCAACAAGATGTTAACCATCAGGACCTAGTGTGGAGCCTGAAAGACGTCTCTTAATTTTATGGGTGGTGTGCCATGGCCGAACAGGCTGTTTCCGAAGGCTTGGGGGAAGATGTTGAAATTGAAACCTCGAAGAAAAAAGGTCTATCCGGCAAAAAGCTGGTTCTTTTCATCGTCCTGCCCTTGCTGCTGATCATCGGCGGTGGTGCCGGGGCGTATTTTTCCGGCATGCTGGATTCCCTTTTGGGCGGTGAGCCCGAGCCGGTGCCGGAAAGGCTGGAAGCCGAAGTCCAGCAGAGCCCCTCGGCCTTTTACGACCTGCCGGAAATGCTGGTCAATTTGAACGCGGGCTCCAGCCGCAAGGCCAGCTACCTCAAGATCACCATTTCCCTGGAACTGGCGGACGACGACCATATCAAGCAGCTGGAAAGCGTGCTGCCGCGGGTCATCGACAATTTCCAGGTCTATCTCCGCGAACTGCGGATCGAGGACCTGAACGGCTCGGCCGGCCTCCAGCGTCTGCGCGAGGAACTCTTGTTGCGGGTCAGCGCCACCTTGCCGGAAGGCGTGGTGAGGGACGTGCTCTTTAAAGAGATGCTCGTGCAATAACGCGCAGGTGAACAAGGGATTTTTGGGGGAACGCTGCCAGCATGTCGGACCAAACTGAAGTCGAAGAACAAACGCCCAGCGACGACGAAGCGGCCATGATGGCCGAATGGGAAGCCATGGCCGAAGAAGAGGAAAACGCCGAGGTCGAGGAGGAAGAAAGCGCGGAGAGGCCGGCCGTTGCCATGGGCGGCAGCACCACCCGGGTTTTGGACCAAAGCGAAATCGACAGCCTTTTGGGCGTGGACGGGGCCGGCGCGGGGGACGGCGAGACCTCGGGCATCCATGCCATCTTGAATTCCGCCCTGGTCTCTTACGAACGCTTGCCCATGCTGGAGGTGGTCTTTGACCGCCTGGTGCGCATGATGTCCACCTCGCTGCGCAACTTCACCTCCGACAACGTGGACGTCAGCCTGGACAACATCACGTCGGCCCGTTTCGGCGATTATCTCAATTCCATTCCCCTGCCGGCCATGCTGGCCGTTTTCAAGGCCGAGGAATGGGACAATCACGGCCTCATGGCGGTGGACAGCGCGCTCATTTATTCCATCGTGGATGTATTGCTCGGCGGCCGGCGCGGCACCGCGGCCATGCGTATCGAAGGCCGGCCTTACACCACCATCGAACGCAACTTAGTCGAGCGCATGATCCATGTGGTCCTGGCCGACCTTTCCGCAGCCTTCGATCCGCTGGCGGCGGTGACCTTCCGCTTCGACCGCTTGGAAACCAATCCGCGCTTTGCCACCATCGCCCGGCAGGCCAATGCGACCATTGTGGTGACACTACGCATCGACATGGAAGACCGGGGCGGTCGCATCGAGCTGTTGATTCCCTACGCCACCTTGGAGCCGGTGCGCGAGTTGCTGCTGCAGATGTTCATGGGTGAGAAATTCGGCCGCGATTCTATTTGGGAAAGCCATCTGACCTCGGAGCTCTGGCAGACGGAAATCGGTCTGCAGGCCGTGCTGGATCAGGTGACGGTGCCGCTTGGCAAGATCCTCGATTGGAAAGAGGGCAGTCATCTGGACCTCAACTGCACGCCGGATTCCAACATTTTGATGCGTTGCGGCGACGTGCCCATGTTCAACGGCGCCATGGGGCGTAAGTCCGGCAACATCGCGGTTAAGATATCCGACAAGCTTTCAGTTGACCGGGGAGGGATGGGGTGATGTCCCTTGATATCGTAAGCCATCTGATCGATGGGACCATTATCTTGTTTTTGGTGATCACCATCGCCTATGCGGTGGTGTTGAATCGAAAGCTCGCCGTGTTGCGGGACGCTCGTGGCGAAATGGAAGAGCTCATCAAGAACTTTTCCCAAGCGACCCGGCAGGCGGGCGAGGGCCTGGGCGGCTTGAAGGACACGGCCGACGGCACGGGCCAGCGATTGAGTGACAGTATCGAGGCGGCCAACCGCTTGGCGGACGACCTGGCCTACTTGGTCAAACGGGGCGAAATGGTGGCCAACCGTTTGGAGCGGGGCACCTCCGCCGCCAAAACCGCCGATTCCCGGACCCCCGAACCCCGGATTGGCGAACCCCGGATCCACGAGACTCAGGAATCCGAACCGGCGGTCTCGCCGCCGCGCCATGGCGTCGGCCTGGCCTTCAGGCGGGAAGAGAGTGACGATGTCCGGGGTGTGGGCCGGGGTGTGGGAATGTCGGAGCTGCTCGCAAAGGTCAAGGAGCGGGGCCGCCGCGAGGCGCAACGGGATTTCGACTTGGGCCCCGAGGGCGATTTTGATGACAGCTCCGAGGCGCAAGCGCCCAGCCGCTCGGCGGAAGAAACCGCGCTCTTGAAAGCCTTGCAGGGTATGCGGTGATGGCGCGATTTGATTTTAAACATGCGTTTGCATTGCCACGGCTGCGGGTGCGATTGTTTCCCGTTTTGATCGGGGTGGCGGCCCTGGTGGTTGCCATCAAGGCCAGCGGCATCTGGCTTGAATTGAGCCGGGATGCCCAAGCTCAGGACGAGACCGCCCAGGATCAGAGCGCCCAGACAGCGGCCAGCGGGCAAACCTTGGCCGTGGATAGCGCCGACGGCATCGCATCGGGTGCCGCGCCGAAAAACGACGGCGCCACGCCAAGCGATGAGCCCAACTTGGCGGCGGACGGCGCCGCCGCCCCCGAAGCGGCCAAGGACTCCCAAGACGAAGCGATTGCCGACAACCGTCCGCCCCATGAGGTCATGTCCCAGCCGGACAGCGCGCCCAAGCCCATACCCGATTTTCAAAGGTCCGACCTGCCGGCCGACCCCTTTGCCTTGACGGAACAGGAAATCGATATCCTGCAGACCCTGGCGCAACGGCGCGAAGAGCTGGATCAACGGGGTAAATCCCTGGAGCAGCGGGAGATCATGCTCTCCGCGGCCGAGATGCGCTTGAGCGAAAAGGTTGCCGAGCTGGAAAGGCTGAAGGCCGCCATCGAGGATCTGTTGCTGCAATACGACGACAAGGTCGATGATCAAATTCTAAGTTTGGTTAAGATCTATGGCAATATGAAGCCCAAAGACGCGGCCCGGATCTTCAACGAACTGGAGATGGAAGTGCTCTTGGATGTGCTGGACCAGATGAAGGAGCGTTCATCGGCGGCGATTCTGGCCGAGATGGATCCGCGGCGGGCCAAGGCCGTGACCCTGCAGCTGGCACAACGGGACGCCCTTCCACTGGACCGTGAATAGTTGTTCTGGAATCTGCTTCTGAACGACACTCATTGGCCTCGCCTTCACACTGTCTTAACCGGCATTCGTTAGTTTTTTAGGTGCTTTCATGAGGTTTCGCCGATCAGCCGGCTTGAGGAGATAAGATATGTCAACTGTTGATAAAAAGATTCCCATTCTCATTGTTGATGACTACAAAACCATGCTGCGGATCATCAAAAATCTGCTCAAGCAGCTTGACTTCAACAATGTGGACGAGGCGACAGACGGCGCCATGGCGCTGCAAAAGCTGCGTGAAAAAGACTATGGACTGGTGATTTCCGACTGGAACATGGAGCCCATGAGCGGCATGCAGTTGCTCACCGAGGTTCGGGCGGATGTGAAGTTGAAAGACCTGCCGTTCATCATGGTCACGGCCGAAAGTAAAACCGAAAACGTGATCGCGGCAAAGCAAGCCGGCGTCAACAACTACATTGTCAAACCCTTCAATGCGGCGACCTTGAAAAGCAAACTCTCGGCCGTCCTGGGCAACTTCTAAGGCCCGGCCGACAGCTTTCCGGGTATGTTTAGGGGAATGTGGTGACCATCCTTGCTCTTAGTAACGACGTTGAAAAGCGTCTGTCCCAATTGGACCTCAGCGCCAAGGGGATGGACGCCAAGGAGCTGATCGCGTTGGTCCAAGACCTGAAAAAGGGTCTTGACCATCAAGCGGCCGGTCCTGCCGCCGGCCCTTCGGGTGATCAGGTGCGCAAGTTTTACCACGAGATCATCGGTCTGGCGGATTACATCGCCAACGCGCGCGCCGAGATTTCCGAATTGCGGCCCGATGACATCACGGGCGAGCATTTGCCCATGGTGGCGGATGAACTGGATGCCATCGTCGGTGCCACCGAACAGGCGACCAACACGATTTTCGAGGCCGTTGAGGCTATCGAATCCCTAAGCGGCGAAATGCCGGAAAAGGTCTCCGAAGAGGTGGTGGACTGTGTCACCCGGGTCTATGAGGCCTGTGGTTTTCAGGACATCACGGGGCAGCGGATCAGCAAGGTCGTGGCGGCGCTCAAGGAAGTCGAGCAGACCGTCGAGGCCCTGCAAAGCACTTTTGGTGAATGGTTCGCGGCGGAAGACGAGGTAGGTCAAAGCCGTGCCAAGGTCAGGGCCGACGGTAAGCCGCAGCGGCCCGACGAGCACCTGATGAATGGACCCCAACGGATCGAGGATGCGATCAGTCAGGACGACATCGACGCGCTGCTCAACAACGGCTGAGTGATCCGCCCATCCTTGCGGGAGCCGAGATGCACCCTTCGATCACACCGGCCGCTTCAATCACATCGGCCGCTTCGACCGCGCAAAATGGGGGCGCTCAAAAATGGGGCGCCCATAAATGGGGGGACGGGAACATCGTGGCTCTGCTGAGCCTGAAGCTCCTTCTGTTAGCCTTTTTCATTTTGTTGAACGCCCTTTCCGCCTTGGAGGCCCACAAGGCAAAGGCTGTCCTGGAAAGCGTCAACAAGGCCTTTAGCGGCCGCTTGGAAGTCAAGGAAAACCTCAGCCCGCAAGAAGCCGGCGCCGGACACCTGAGCGGCGCCCGCTTGATGCTGGACGAGGTGGGCCAGCTCTTTGAAAGCATGTTGCCGGCGGTCTATCGGGAAACAACTTCCCATGGTTCCAGCCTGGTGCTGGAGCTCTCCACCCAATCGCTGTTCCGGTCCGGAAAATCCGCCCTTCAGCCGGGGCGGGGGCTGTTGCTGGACCGTTTGGTCGCGGCCTTGAACGCCGAACGGAATGTGCCGGTTTTTTATCAGTTCGAGTTCCAGCAGGGAACGCTGGGCGCCGACTACGCGGCCAAGCAGCTGGCCGTCGACCGGGCCGCGGCCATGGCGCACCATCTGGTCCGGCGCGGGGTGGCCGCCGAGGACCTGTCCATCGGTATTGCGCCCATCGCCAACGACCGCTTGCGCTTTGTGCTGTGGGTGAACGACGTGCCCCAGGCCCCTTTGCACGTGCAAAGGCTGGATAAAGCTTCCCCGGGTCGCTAGGTCAATGATGAGCGCGCAGGAAAATCAGCTGTTGCAGGGGACCCGTCCCCGGGAATTGCCGCAGGCAAGCCGCGCCGGCGGTCCCGCCGCCACGTCCCAAGCGTGGATGGTGACCTTCACGGATTTGGTCGCCTTGATGCTGACCTTTTTTGTCCTCATGTTTTCCATGTCCCGCATCGATCAGGTGCAGTGGCAAAACCTCGCCGATTCCTTGTCGCGCAGCCTGGATCAGGTGGCCGAGCCCCGGGAGCCGAAACCCGCCAAGCAGTTGGACATTCACCGCATCGCCCATCGGCCGGGCAATAACCTGGACTATTTGACCGCGGTGCTGGGCAATCACTTGAGCGAGCAGGAAGCCCTGGCGGGCGCTTTCCTGGCGCGGCGCGGCGGCCAGGTGGTCATCGCGCTGCCGGCTCATTTGGTATTCGAGACGCTCGACGAAGGGGAGGTGGTCCATGGCCAGGGGCGCCGCTTGCTGTTCGTGCTGGGCGGCTTGCTGGGTAAGATGGGCAACCGGGTCGAGGTGGCGGGACACATCAAAGGGCCGCAAAGCGGCCATTCCAAACGATCCACGTGGCAGGCGTCCTTGCGGCGCGGGGAATTGGTCTCCCAGTACCTTGCCGCCACCGGTTTCAACCAGGCCATTCTGGTCCGTGGTCAAGGCCACTTTCACGCGGACCACATCACCGGTGTGACCAACCAGCAGCGCGAGCACTTGGCGGACCGGGTGGATATCATCATCTACGGCGACTCGGGGGAGGTGCCATGATTTCCGGACCAAGGAGACCAACCAGGCTTTTACAAGGGCTTTTCGCGGCAGCCGTGCTCGTCGGCGCTTTTGCCTTTAATCCCACTCTTTCGCTAAAAAAGGGACAGTTTTGGACGCGGGCCATGGCCGCCGAGGCCCTCAAGGTAAGGGGGGCCAAGCACGAAGGTTATGGCCGTCTGGTGCTGGAGTGGCCGGCCCCGGCCCAGTATGCGGCCAACCTGAATGGCCGGCGTATGGTGGTGACCTTCGACCGGGCGGCCGCCATCGACCCTGCCGCGATCACGGGCGCGTTGCCCAGCCACATTTCCGATGCCAGCCTATCCGAAGACGGTCTGGCCCTGACGTTGATGCTAACGGCAGACTACTCCTTGAAGGCCTTCGATCTGGACCGGCGCATGGTGTTCGATCTTGTCGGGGCGACGGCGACTTCCGTTGGCGCCGACGACAAGGCGCAGGCCGCAAAGCAACCAGAGCAAAAGTCGGAAGCCAAAAAGGCGACGAGTCAAAATACAGCCGCTGATAAGATGGCCCGGATCGTGCCGCCCCGCCGACCGGCGCCGCCGGCAAAGCCGGAATCCGTGGCCGCCCCAGCCACCGCTGCGCCGGCCGAGGAGGTCACTACTACACTGGCCGAGGAGACCTCCGCTGAGCCGGTTCCGTCCTCGGCGCCCTTGGCATTGGTGCCGGGTCAGCCGGAGCGCCCGGCCCAGGTATCGGCTGAAACTCAAACGCAAGATAAAGGGACAGAGGATGTTCAGGCCCTGCCGGTCAGCCAGGCCCATGACGGGGTTTTCGAGCTGCGCCGGCTGCCCCGCAGCCAAGACTTGTCACCGCCCATGGGGCGCTCCGCCGAGCCGATCTTGCCCTTGGAACTTCGTTTTACCTGGGACCGACCGGCGAAGGCGGCGGGTTTTTCCTTCGCTGGCTTTCTCTGGGTGATTTTCGACCGCCTGCCGCCGGCAGACTTGGCGCAAGAGCTGGCCGAGGCCATGCCCGACATCCGGGACGCCAAGGTGATTCCGGCAACGGGCGCCACGGTGCTGCGCTTGGGAGTCAATCCGTTGATGACGCCCAAGTTCTCCAAGGACGGGGACACTTGGATCGTGGATCTGCGCCCACGGGTCACGGTGCTGGAGGAAGCCTCCAAGATCGAACTGGTGGATGACGGGCCGGAGGGCCTGGTGCGGGTGACCGCGCCGGAGCGGGGCCGTATGATCTGGCTGACCGATCCCCACAGCGGCAACCGTTTGGTGGTGATCCCCTCGGCCGTGGCGGGGGCGGGCGTGCCCGAGCGCTTCAGCTATGCCCAGTTCGAGGCCTTGGAAACCCAGCAGGGCGTGGCCTTGCAGCCCCTCTCCCAGGGGATCGAGGTGGCGAACGCTAAATCCGGCGTGCTCATTCGGGACAAGTCCGGCCTTAAGGTGTCGAGCAATGAAACCCGTGGCCTCATGCCCCGGGACCTGACGGCCGGCGAGCCCCGGCGGCGGCTGTTCAACCTGCCGCGCTGGCGCCTGACCGACCAAGAGGGATTTACCGATACCAAGCAAGCCCTGATGCGCAAGATCATCGACGCGCAGGGACAGGAACGCACCATGGCCCGCTGGGACCTGGCGCGGTTCTATTTCGCTTGGGGACTGTCCAGCGAGGCTTTGGCCCTATTGCGGGTGATCGAGACGGATTCGCCGCGCCTGGCCAAGGACCCGGAGTTCCTGCTCATGCGCGCGGCCAGCCATTTCCTGCTGCGCGAGTACGACGAGGCGGCCGACATTCTGCAGGATCCGGTCCTGTCCGGCGAATGGGACGCCAAGCCTTGGCGCGGCGCCCTTTTGGCCTCGGCCCAGGATTGGGAGGCGGCGGCCGGTTTTTTTGCCGAAAGCGAGTCCCTCATCAGTGCCTATCCCCGTTTGGTCAGGGTGCGTCTGCGCCTTCTGGCGGCGGAAGCGCGCTTGGGCATTCACGATTCCGGCGGCGCGTCGGCCCAGCTTGTCCGCCTAAGCCAGGACAGCTTGGACGCGTCGGAGGCCGCTCAAGCCAAGTTCCTGACCGGTCAACGGTTTTACCTGGACGGCGAATATGATCTGGCGCGGCAGTTGTGGCGCGAGTTGGCCGCGGACAACCATCGCGCCTCCCAGGCGCGCGCCCGGCTGAGCCTTTTGGACCTGGCGTTGCAAGAGGAGACCATCTCCAAGGAAGAGGCGGTGGCGGAACTGGAGCGTTTGCGTTTTGCCTGGCGCGGCGACACCTTTGAAGTGGCTTTGTTGACTCGCCTGGCCGCCGTCTATCGGAAAAACGGCGACTATCGAAAGGCGCTGATCACCATGCGCCAAACCGCGGCGAACTTCCCCGACAGCGTGGTCGCCCGCTCCCTGGCCTTGCAGATGCGCGACCTTTTTGCCGAGCTTTACCTGACCGATCTGGGCGATGCGCTGCCGCCCTTGCAGGCTTTGTCCCTCTATGAGGAATTCAAGGAGCTGACGCCGCCCGGGCCCCAGGGGGATGCCATGATTGCCCGCTTGGCCGACCGCTTGGTGGAGGTGGATCTTCTGCCCCAGGCCGCCAAGCTGCTGACCGATCAGATGAATTATCGCCTGGAGGGTCTGGAAAAAGCCAAGGCGGGCAGCCAGCTTGCCATGATTCTGCTGCTGGACAAGCAAGCCGAACAGGCCTTGGAGGCGATCGAAAACAGTCACGTGGCGGAAATGCCTCTGGACTTGGCATCCGAGCGGCGCTTGATGCGCGCCCGCGCCCTGGCCCAGCTGCAGCAGACCGACGCCGCCTTGGCTCTGATTGACGGGGATGACTCTCCCGCAGCGGTGCGGCTGCGGGGTGAAATCAAATGGCAGATGCGCGATTGGGCCGGCGCGGCCAAGGAATTGGACAAGCAAATCCCTCAGAAGCCGCCCAGCCGCCCCCTCAGCGCGACGGAAAGCGAGAAGGTGGCCGATCTGGCCATGGCGCTGACCCTGGCGGACGACCGGGTCCGGCTCATGTCCTTGAACAAGCGCTATAAAAACGCCATGGCCGGTAGCGAGCACGCCGAATTGTTCAAGCTGCTGGCCGACGGTGTCGACCCCAACGGTCCGCGCAGTATCGCCGACGGTCTGGACCAGGTCGAGGCGGCCCAGGCCTTCATGTCCAGCTATGAAGCGATGAAGCAAAAGAATGCCGTAAACCGCTAGGGGCCTTGCCTCGGTTTAGGTTTGGCATTTTTTGCGCCCTTCTCGCGGCGCCTTTTTCCCCTGTCGCGGCAGCGATGACGGGTTTTGGCCCGGCGTGTTCAATTAGTCCGGCGTGATCAGCCGCTTGACAGTGTATTTCATATCAAATATTCATGAAGTATGGAAATAATGTTGGCCACGACAGCGTTCGCTGCCCTCAGTCAGGAAACCCGTCTTGAGGTTTTGATGCTTTTGATTCGCAGCGGCCGGGAAGGGATGCTGTCCGGCCAATTGAGCGAGGCCCTGGCGGTGCGGCAAAACACCATGTCGGCCAACCTGACCGTCCTGCTGAACGCCGGATTGGTGCGCAAGCAGCGGGAAGGGCGGGCCATCCGGTACTTTGCCGATTTTGACGCCTTGGGTCGCCTGCTGGCTT
Source organism: Kiloniellaceae bacterium (assembly GCA_028280915.1). GTDB lineage: Bacteria > Pseudomonadota > Alphaproteobacteria > Kiloniellales > Kiloniellaceae > JANQKX01. The sequence goes on along the minus strand of JANQKX010000138.1, from coordinate 1,526 downwards.
TTTTGATGCGGGATTGCTGCGGCGGCCAGCCGGAAATGTGTCAGCCGGTGATCGATGCAATCGCCTGTCCGGGAGGCCCGCGATGAGTCGCGCGGGGGAAGGGGCCAAGGCAGGCCCGGCGACAGAAGAGGGGAGCTTATGAGCTATACGCCGCAACGCAAATGCATGGCTGAGTTCGTGGGCACGGCCTTTTTGCTGGCGACGGTGGTCGGGTCCGGCATCATGGCCGAGGCCCTGGCCGGCGGCAATGTCGCCATCGCCCTGCTGGGAAACACCATTCCCACGGGCGCGATCCTGGTGGTGTTGATCACCATGCTGGGGCCCATCTCCGGCGCCCATTTCAATCCGGCGGTGACCTTGGTTTTTGCCCTGCGCCGGGAGATCGCGCCGCCCATGGCGGTGGTTTACGTGCTCATGCAGGTGGCGGGCGGGATCGTCGGTGTCTGGGTGGCCCACCTGATGTTCGACCTCTCGGTGATCCAGTTTTCCGACAAGCTGCGTACCGGGCCGGCCCAATGGTTCGCCGAGGCCGTGGCCACCTTCGGCCTGGTCTTCACCATCCTGGCCACCTTGCGGGCCAAGGAAAGCGCCGTGGCCATGGCGGTGGGACTTTATATTACAGCGGCCTATTGGTTCACCGCCTCCACCTCTTTCGCCAATCCGGCGGTGACCATCGCCCGTGGTCTGACCGACAGCTTTTCCGGCATTTTGATGAGCCACGTGCCGGCCTTCATCGCTGCCCAGTGCATGGGCGCCGTGGTGGCCTGGATCTTTTGCCGCTGGCTCTATGCGGAGCGGGCGGCCCTAGCCGGCGTAGCTTTTGACCAGGGAGCCGGCCACCAGGTACCAGCCGTCGACCAGCACGAAAAAGATTAGCTTGGACGGCAGGGAGATCATGATCGGCGGCAGCATCATCATGCCCATGGACATGAGGATGGACGCCACGGTCATGTCGATGATGATAAAGGGCAGGAACATCAAGAAGCCGATCTCGAAGGCCCGGCGCAGCTCGCTGATCATGAAGGCGGGGATGAGCGCCCTGAGCGGCGTTTCCTCGGGCGAGGCCACGGGCTCGGACGCGGACATGTCCAGAAACAGGGCCAGATCCTGCTCGCGCACGTGGTCCAGCATGAAGCGGCGCACTGGGGCCACGGCGTTGTCCATGGCCTGTTCCTCGGTGATCTGCTCGTTGATCAAGGGCTCCAGCGCCTCGTCGTAGACCTGCTCCAAGGTGGGCATCATGATAAAGACGGTCAGGAAGAGGGCCAGGCTGACCAGCACCGTGTTGGGGGGCGTTTGCTGGACGCCCAAGGCGCTGCGCAGCAGGGACAAGACCACGATGATGCGGGTGAAGGAGGTCATCATCACCAGGATGGAGGGCGCCAGGCTGATCACCGTCACCAAGAGGATCAGCTGGACCAGGCGGCCGGTCTGACTGCCGGTGCCCGTGCCCAGATCCAGGGAGATGGACTGGGCCTGAGCCCCCCCGGCGAAGAGGATCAGGAGCAGGGCCGGCAGAGCCAGTC